>JAYTWO010000434.1:0-4817 GCA_043743415.1 Planctomycetota bacterium | reverse complement strand
TCCCACCGCTGAAGCGGTGGGCTATTTTCAAACGTCCCTACCGGGACGAAGAGCAACTGGCCACGGAAGGCCAGCGAGCCATCGCAAAATGAGTCTCGCACATCCTGCGACAACGAACTCACACCATGTGCAATGCCCCGCGACCGATGCGGCCCAGGTCGTGGCAGAAGGCGTCCAGGCAGAGCGGGACCGGCATCGACTCCAGGAGCTGGGTTTCGGCCTCTAAACAGCGGTCGAGCATCAGGCCCCAGCGGTCGAGGGCCACGGCGTCGTCGCTGGAGAACCGGCTGAGCGTGGCTTCGATACTCGCGGCCTCGGCGGGAGAGGAAAGGAACCCGGCTCCCAGCAGGCGGCGGTAGAAGTCGGCTGCGAATCGCACCAGCCACAGGGCGGCCTTCCGCTGCGTGGCGGGGTCTTTGCCTTGCTCTTCGAGGGTGGTCTGGAACTGCTTCGACGATCCCAGCGAGTCGAAATCGGCCTGCGCCAGTTGCCGATACACGCTGGCCCGGATGGCCCGCAGCTCGGGCGATTGCAGTTGGGCGGCCGTTTCGAGGCTGCCTTCGCAGAGGGCGGCGATGGCGGCGGCCTGGGTGCGGTCGGTCTCGATCTCCTGCTCGATCAGTAGTTCCGTGATGTCCTCGGGGGAGAGCGGCGAGAACAGGATCGGCTGGCAGCGCGAGCGGATCGTCGAGAGGATCGACGCCGACTCGGGGGCGGTGAGGAACAGAATCGCTCCAGCCGGTGGCTCCTCGAGCGTCTTGAGCAAGGCATTCGCGCTGGCGTCGTTCATCGTGTGGGCATCGTCGATGATCGCCACACGGCGGCTGGCCGTCATTGGTCGTAGCGAGAGGTCGTGGCACAAGCCCTGGCGTCCGCGACCGTCGGGCGGGCCGATGATGAGGTCGATCGGGAGTTCCTGTTTCCCCTCGGGCCTCTCGACGATGAGCAGGTCGGGGTGACTCCCCGCGACTACTTGTTTGCAACTCGGACAGGTGCCGCAGGCATCGAGCTGGTCCGGCGTCCGCTGCGTGCAGAACAGGCACTGGGCCACCAGCCGAGCGAACTTCCGCTTACCAATCCCCGGTGGCCCGACGAGCAGGAACCCATGCGCGAGCCGGTTCCGCTGCACCGCCCGACGGAACATGTCGACCTGCCGGGAGTGTCCGCGAAGGGCTTGCCAGATCATGGGGGGAATGATTCGAAGTGTCATGAGAGCCGGAAGCGTCAGCGCCCGGAGTCTACGTCTTGCGGCGCTCGCTCACGGAGCGGTTTCCATCTTCTTGCGTCTGGGCGGGTCGAGATACCGAAACCCGGCGTTGGGGTTCTTCTCGTCGAACGCGAACGCATCCCGGTTGCGGAGGAAGTGCTTGACGTAGCTGATCGGGATCGCGAAGCCCAGGCCCTCGCCACCGAGTAGCTTCATGTTCGTTACGCCGATCACCTCGCCGCGCGAGTTGAACAGCGGGCCGCCGCTGTTGCCGGGGTTGATCTCGGCGGTGGTCTGGATGTAGGTCAGCCCCTCGAAGTTGCGGGCGCGGGTGCTGATGATCCCCTGCGAGACGGAGCGGTCGAGTCCCAGCGGATTGCCGATGGCGAAGACGCTGTCACCTTCCTTTTGGTTGGTGTCGGGAGCCAGTGCGACGGTGGTGAACTGGAACCCCTCGACAGCGGGGATCTGCAGTAGCGCCAGATCGTAGTAGGGGTTGAGGGCCAGGATCTTCACGTCCTGGATGCGGCGTTTGACGAAGTCGCCCGTCGCGGTCTTGTCAAAGATCACCACGGCGAGGCGGGTCTCGCGTTCGATGACGTGATAATTGGTTACGCAGTAGCCGCGTTTGTTGAGGATGAACCCGCTCCCCAGTCCGCTCGGCGTTTCGACGAGAACCACCCCTTCGCCGTACTCTTCGGCGAGATCCTTGACGCTCTTGATTGGCAGGTTGGCGGTGCGGAAGACATCGTCCCCCATACCATCGGTGGCGACTTGGCCTGCGGCGGGTTCGGTGCCATCGCCCTTTTCGCGAGCCAGGATTCTTTCGACGGGGATGCGGACGACATCGACGCCGATGTCGACGTACACCTCCTGCTCGGTCTCCTTGAGGATATCCCCCTGGACCTTCTGCCCGGACTTGAGTTGGATGACATCGGCGGATGCGGGCAGGCTCAGCAGCCCTCCCCACAAGAGTCCGAGTACGCACATTGCTGGTCGCTTTATGCGAGTCTTAATTGCTGTCGCCTCCTCGGAATTTGGGGTGACAATCGGAGCAGGACGTGTTCATCTTGCTCAGTGCCCCTTGGAAATCCTCAAACTTGTCGGCCTTGACGGCTTCCACGCCCGCAGCGGCCCCGTCGATAAAGTTTTTGGTGTAGCCCTGGTATGCGGGGTCGTCAGCCTGGTCATAGCTGAGGTCGCCCATCATGACCCCCAGCGCGTGCAGGACAGACAGTTGACGAGTCACCTCGCCCGCCTGGTCCTTCATCCGCTTGGCATCCCCGATGTTGGATTTCAGGTTGTCCATCGACTCATTGATGATCTTCATCATGTCCGCACGATCAGCGGATTCCGAGTACGGCACGGAGTCCGCGGACTCCATCTTGGGTGGCTTGCCGCCATCCAGAATCCCGGTGATCTGCTCGAAGAGTTCCTGAGTGGCCTTGTGCGGTACGCTTCCCTTTTCCGTGGCGGTGCCTTGGATCTTATAACACAGGTCGCGGATAAACTTGGCCTTGTCCTTCCAGTTCGCCGCTTCGGGGTGTTCTGCGATGATGACGGCCAGTATGCCAATCAACGCGGAATTCATGCGAATCGATTCCAGCCCAGCGTTGTACTTGGGAATCCCTTGCAGGCTGGCGTTGAGTTCGGACCGCGCGACCTTCACGGCTTCCTGGGCCAATTCCATTGACATGACCTGGCCCCAGTCGGTCTTGCCGCCGGCCGCCGCCGGTGCCTCCGGAGGAGTGCTGGGCCCTTCAGCGGGCTTGACCATCGCCACTTCGCCGGGCGCTGGCGAGACGCTGGCTGGCCCGCCACCGACCGGGGTCGCGTCGTTGGCTAAGATCACCGGCTGATCATAGAAGACATCGTACGGGATTGTCCCGATCCACTTCGTTTCCGGCCTGGAGGGATCGACCGTGTTGGCCACTGCCGGTGGAGTCGCGACTGCCGGTGTCGTGGCGACCGGAGTCGTCGCCACCGGAGTCGCCCCCGCGGCGGGAACGGCTGTCGTGGTCGAAGCCGGTACGGGATCAGCCGCCGGAGGTGCCTTCCCCGAGCAGCCGACCACGGCGGCGATCGAACCGATCCACAAGAGAGTGATCCAGATTCGGTAAGACATGATGATGGGCCGTGGAGAGGTTGAGGGTGAAGCAGAGGATCGGGAACAGCGTCTGGAAAGCCCATGGGTTGCAACCCATGGGCTTTCGATCAACGCTTAGTACACCCCGACCACCGTCGTCTTGGCGAACTCATGGAACGGTCGTGTCCCACTGATCCCGTCCCACGGGAACTTCGGCCACGGGTGCTCACGCTCGCCTTCATCCCGCTCCATGAAGCCGGGAATGAACAGCTCGTGCGTCAGGGTATACAGCTTCACGCGACCCGACTCGCCGTAGCCGACGACATGGTCATAGTTCTTGAAGTCGACCACCTCGACCACCGCTCGCGGCTGGGGGGCGAAGTAGGCGATCTTGTAGTTCTCTTCCGGGGAGACCGGCTTGCCGCAAGCCAGCCCCATCAGCGTATTGCCGTACGTCGGGGTGATGAACACATTCGGCCCCAGCAGTTCCTCGACCGCGAACCGAATCCACTGCGAGGTCATCTCGGTGCCGCCGCAGAAGATCCCCTTCAGCCCCGCCTCCTCAATGCTCGATCCCTTGTCGATCAGCCGCAGGGCCAGCGCCTCCAGCAGCTTCGGCGTGGCGAAGGCACACTGGATGTTGTGATTGGCCGAGAGGATCGTCATGGCCTGATCGATGACGTGATCGGCATACGCCTTGGCACCGGCGATGTCCCCCTTCTTAATCAGCTTCACGACCCAGCGAGGATCGAGGTCGACACAGAAGCAAATCCCGCCCCGGAACTGGGCCAAATGCTCAATCGCCAACCGCAGCCGCCGAGGCCCCGACGGCCCCAGCATCAACCAGTTCGACCCGCGCGGGAACGACTCATCCGGGATCGTCCGCGAGAACTCTTCGTAGTCGATATCGTGGTCTTTCACCACGCAGCGGGACTTCGGTGTGCCGGTCGTACCGCCGGTCTCGAACACAAACTTCGGCTCGTTCTTCCACTTCTGAGGCAGGAACCGCGTCACCGGGCCGCCCCGCAAGTCCTCGTCATCGAACAGCGGGAACTTCTTCAGGTCATCAAAGCCCTTGATCTCTGTGAGCGGATTAAACTTCAGCGTTTTGACCTGCTCCAACCAGTACGGTGCTCCGAGTTCCGGGTGGAAGTGCAGTTGGACCACATCGACGGTTTGCTCGTCGAGTTTCTGCTTGGCTTGGGAGACGAGGGTGTTGAGGTCGTTGCTCACGATGTGAAATCCTGGGTGTGTGCCCGAAGTTGCAGGCGGGTCTGGATGAGCGTTCGCTCATCGGCACTGCCTCAAAGTCCGCGTCGGGATGTCCGAACTCCATGATAGCAAACGCTTCGGTGAAGCCAATCCGAGTGGTAACCATTCACACCCCGGCGGTGTGACGGGTCACTCGGCGGGGAGCAGTGAGGGGGTGGGGTGGTGGGGTGGTGGTGGTTTTGGGCTTCGAGGGTGGTCGTGAGGAAGTCGAGGACATCGCGTTTTTGTTGGCGGCAGGTTTCGATGACGGTC
>JAYTWO010000433.1:0-3846 GCA_043743415.1 Planctomycetota bacterium | reverse complement strand
ATAATCGGGAACTGCCATCGGATATCGTCTTTCGTGGTTTGTCGAGGTCGTTTCGTGAGCTCGTGCTGACGGCTTCCCACTCACACTTCATTCAAGGCTTCCGTCGCATCCCCGAACGTCTTCGGACGGACGTTCATCTTGTCCATCATCGACATGTACAACCGGCACATCTGGCGGTTCGGCTGGTCGCGGTAGTTGAGCGACCGACCGGTGGCGATCCGTCCGCCACCCTGGCCGACAATCACCACGGGCAGTTGGTCGTTGTTGTGCCCGCCGGTCATCATGCTGGAACACATCATCAGCATCGAGTTATCCAGCAGCGTGCGGTCCCCTTCTTGAATTCCATCGAGCTTGCGGGCGATGTAGCCGAGTTGCTCGACGAAGAACTGGTTGACCTTCAACCAGTCGGCTCCGTCGGAGTGCGACAGCAAGTGGTGGATCATGTAGTCGACCCCCAGATGAGGAAACCGCAGCGACGAGTGGTCGTTGTTCAGCTTGAGGGTCGAGACCCGTGTCGTGTCGGTCTGGAACCCGAGTACGAGAATGTCGCACATCAACCGCATATGGTCCGCGATGTTCTGCGGGATGCCGTCCGCCGGACGCTCCATGTTCGGTTTGTCGAGGGTCGGACGCCAGCCTTGCAGCTCTCCCTGCTTCCCGGCCTGGTCAATCCGTTGTTCCACATCGCGGACCGAGTCGAGGTACTCGTCGAGCTTCCTCTGGTCGCTGGTGCTGATTTGCCGCCGGATGTCTCCGGCATCTTCCAGGACCGCATCCAGCACGCTCTTGTCCCCCTTCTCCGCCCCATCCTTGAACAGCCGATCAAACGCCAAGGCCGGGTACAGTTCCAGCGGTGTCGGCGTGGTCGCCGAGGACCACGAGATGTGCGAGCTATACAACATCGAGTAGTTTTTGTGGACCGACGGGTTGGCTGCCTCGCACCCCAGCACGAGGCTCGGCACCTTCGTCCCGCGCCCGTAGGTCTGAGCCAGCAACTGGTCAAAGCTGGTCCCCGACTGGATGTCCCCACCCGAAGCGAGCGGAGCCCCGGACAGCAGGTTTCCGGTCTGGGAGCTGTGAATGTTTCCCTTGGTCGCTTCGACGTTGTACAGGCCCTGCACGAAGAGCAGCTTCTCGCGGAAGTCGGTCAGTGGGGCGAGGACTTGGCCGAGTTCCATCGCCTTCCCCTCGCCCTTGGCCCACCACTCTTTGCTGTGGTAGCCGTTGCCGGAGAAGAGGACCGCGACACGAACCGGGGCCTCGCTGGCATGCTGCGAAGTCGAGGTGATCTCGTCCCCCCAGACCGGGATCGACTCGAACCACGGCAGCGCCATCGAGACGCCGAGGCCACGCAGTAAGGTGCGACGGGAGAAGTGCTGGGGCATGGGAGGTGTCCTACAGTTCGAGGATGTTGGCAGGCATGAACTCGGTGAGCGACTCATACGTCGCAGTCAGCATCGTGCGGGAGAACTCTGCTTGAATGTCGTCTTCCGACCAATCAGAACTGGAGGTGCGGATCGATTCGGCCACGCGTCGGCGGTCTTCACGGTTGATCTTTCCGACCAACGTGAGCTTCTCGGACACGGTCATCCGACGCATGGCCGCGAGCATCTCGTCGTCCATGTGTTCAATCACTGGCATGTGTTCAATCACTGGCATGCCAAGCTGCGGCTTTTCGTCAGCCGAATCCATAGGATAGGACTCATTCATCATATCACCTCCCGTTCGGATCGCATGCTCACCACTCGTCGCATCAATAATACCCGATTCACCCGACCAATAGCACGTCCAATTGGGCGGGAAAGCCGTATGGGTCTGCCCACGATCCCTGGCAGCCCTAAATCTTGGCCAGTCCTGGGATTGGCCAGTCGAGGTGCCATTGGCAGCTGTCTTGCAGGGTGGTCAGGGCGGCGGTGGATTCGGCGTTGGGCATGTCCCAGCGGCGGCCACGGCCCTTGAGGCGGCTGGTCGAGGTCTTGCAGCGGGACTCGGTCGGGCCGCTGCCGATTTGCCAGTTCTTCTGGATGAAGTCGGGGTACTGGATCATGTCGCGGCGGTCGGCGGCCTTCTTGTGGGCGGGGCTGCGGAGGGTGGCTCGCCACTTCGTCAGCGACTCCCAGGCCGAGTCGTACCCGTCGTGTTTGAGCGTGTGGCACAGGTCCGAGGTCCACTTCTGCCCCGCCGCGTCGTCATCGCCGAACACCCCGCGACGGCATTTATAAATGTTCTCCGTGAGGTGATAAAAGTCCAGACCCAGTCCATCCAGCGGCCGACGTTTCTTCACCATAACCTTGACAACCCGTGTTGTGTATCGATAAAATTACACATACGCGAGAGAGAAGTCGAACTAAGGTCAATTCGCATGTCACCGGAAAATGCATTTACGGTCGCCCTTGAACGGCTGCAAACTCACGGGCGCGTGCCGCACAGTCATTTGCTGCATATTGCGGATTTTGATGAGGAACTGATGCGTGTGGTGAGTGATCGACTCATCCGGGCGGGGCTCGCTGTGGACAACTACGGAATTGAACTCGTGTTAGTCGATCCGCTTGGCGCTTCGACGGGCGTCCAGGAGGCTGAGGCCCCCGTTGCGACCGCCAGACAAGGGGCGACTGGTGCCGCATCGGATGCTCCCCACACGCCCTCTCGTACGACGGGGGCGGATCGAAGGAATACATCCTCATCGCTGAATGGGAAGCCAACGGGACTCCCTCGATACATGTTCTGGGACGCAGGATGCGAGACGGGACCGTTCCCTCGTGAGGAACTGGAACAGCGCCTCGTCGAAGGCCGGTTACAGCCGAATGAATTCGTTCGCATCGAATCCAATGACGAATGGATTCCCGCAGCCCTCGCCCTCAACTGGACGGACCGGCCCCCAGCCCGCCACCCAGAACGAAAGCGTTCCGCCCAAGCCCCCTTAGAGGATGTCATCGCAGCGACCAAGTTGGCCGCATCCATCGCCGAGGCGGCGAAGCGGCCAGCGTCCTCGCAACCCAACTCGCAACCTGTGGCAGAAATATCGCCTTTGAGTGCGAATGCGGGCTGGATGACGCCGAATGTCGTGAGGGGACGGCTTCAGACAGGAGTGACAATCTCGGTAATCGTTTTCTGCCTGTGGGTCTATTGGCATTGGCCGCCAGCATCGAAATCGATCGCGACGGAATTCCATGAGTACGTCATGCAACTGCAAGGGATGAAAGACCCTGAGTCGCCCGCCTGGAAAGCCTTCGTCGCCAGACGCAGGCCTCGCATCCAAAAGTTGGTGGATTCACTGAAGTCGCGAGCCACTGGTGCCAATCCGGTCGATCAAAATCTCTATTGGGCTGGTGAAACGGGTCTGCTGCCGATGCTCGATGAGGGCATGGATGGTCCCGCTGAAAGAAAGTTTAATATCCACTGGACCATTGCCCTACTACATCTGGAAGGAACCGCCTCTAACAAACAAGTCAATGCCGATCCAAGGGCCCATGCCGCCTCCTCGACTTCCACGCTGGCTGAAACCGCGATTCCGCCCGGCACACCTTTGAATGCTGCGCACGCTCCTCCGGGTGTACGACCCGCGATACGTACCGTCCCCCCAAGAGTCAAGAAGCCCACGCGATGAGAGACGCGTGTCCTCCAGATCACCACGACCTGAACTCCCCGTAGCGAGATGATTCTCGTTACACCCAAGCACCATGAATTCCAGACTCCAGGAACTCACATGCCACTCTTCGCAATTCCAACGACCCCCCATCACCGCCGCCCGGGATTCACGCTGATTGAACTGTTGGTCGTGATTGCGATCATCTCCGTTTTGATATCGCTGGTGCTTCCTGCAGTCCAGAAAGCTCGTGAGGCAGC
>JAYTWO010000432.1:0-8090 GCA_043743415.1 Planctomycetota bacterium | reverse complement strand
CCCACGCTCTGGCGAGCGTCGCTACAACCACCTCACACCGCAACGAAAACGGGTCTGTGACTCGTCGGTCACAGACCCGCACAGGCTCATCACACCATTCACACTCTGCGGACTATTTCGGAGCCAGGACGGCGGTGATCGCACGTCCTTCCATGGAGGGAGCCTTCTCAATCTTGGCGATGTCCTCCAGCCGGGCAATCATCCCCAGCAACACATCGCGACCCAGATCCTGGTGAGCATTCTCGCGTCCTCGGAAGACGACGGTCAGCTTGACCTTGTCCTTTTCCGTCAGGAATTCGCGAGCGTGCTTGGTCTTGAAGTCGATGTCGTGGTCACCAATTTTCGGACGCAGGCGAATCTCTTTGAGTTCGACCTGATGCACCTTGTTGTTCTTGTGCAGCTTGCGCTTCTGCTCGTACTTGAACTTGCCGTAGTCCATGATTCGACAGACCGGCGGCCGCTCGGTGGGAGCGACTTCTACCAGATCCATCCCGGCGTCGAATGCCAGACGGAGTGCGTCGACAGTCGGCACCACCCCCACCATTTCTCCCAAGTGATTGACTACCCGAACCTGAGCGATTCGGATCTGATCGTTGATCCTGTGCGTTTCGATTGCTTTCCTTCCCTCTGACGAGTGATGCAGGCTGTCTGTCGAGTGAAACTCCTCACTCCCGACCCCTGATCCGTACATTCCTTTTAATATCGGCAGAAAACGGCGTCAAGTCGGGGCCAGTCATGGAAATCAGAAAAAACCAGATAGCGAGACCTCACCCACTCCGTGGAGCAGCTTGGGGATTCAAGTCCCGTCGGGTGGGACAAGCTCGCTTGGGAACGCTGGCCCACCATTCTGGGGACACGCGTCATACATGGTGGGCCTGCGCCCAATGCGGCTTGTCCCACCCGACCTGGCTGACGCAATCACAAAGTGCTTCTCACACTCAAGGTGATGGGCTCCACGCCGGACGCTCGATGTGGCTGCATACAACCCGCATAACCGGCAGGCATTCACTGACTCTCAGTTCCAGACCCCAGATACATGCGAATCCATATTCCCGGATGTGCGGGCACAGCCCATAAAGGATGTCGGGATGAGGGGGTGTCGGCAGAATCTGCCGATCTCGGGGCAAGTCCCCCGAGCCACTAGCCGATGGAATTGACAAATCCTCTCTCCACGTGCGGGAATGAGTCCGCTCGTCAGGCACAGGGACCGTGTTCCGTTTGGCCCAGTGACGACAGCGAATCATGATTCGGACCGTTCCACGCACACTCTTCTGGGCCAGCTTCGCGCTCGCAGTTCTGTGGCTCTCGTTGATCTCCGCACCGCGCCATGTCTCGGGGCAGGATCTCCCCGTCACGTCGAGAGCGTTTTTCTCACCGCAGACGGCCCCGGTGGATGTCGCCTTCCAAGACCCGGCCCCTCCGAATTTTTCTCAGCCTCCGGTCGCGACGCCTGCCGTCCTGGGCACCACCAGTGCGCCCCACTACTGGATTGTCAGCTCCCGCTGCGATGTCCAACATCGGCGGCACCTGCACCTCGACGACGGCGAACTCGATGTCTACCAGCGCACGCCCGATGGTCAGTTGTTTCCCACAAACATCGCATCGATCCAGGCCCAACTCATCCCCGGCGTGCCCGTCCTGATGTGCATCCACGGGACGTTCGTCACCTGGCAGGATGAATGTCTGGAATCGCTCCAAGCCTATCAGTGGATTCGCAATGCCTGCCCGCAACTGCCGCTGCAAGTTATCTTCTTCACCTGGCCCAGCGATGGCATGGTCACGGGCATTCTGGCGACCGATATCGCCATTCGCGCCAAGCAATCGGAGTTCAACGGATTCCACGCCGCCCGCGTCCTGAGCTGTGTTCCGGAGAGCTGTCCCGTGTCCTTCATCGGGCACAGCCTCGGCTGCCGCACGATCCTCTCCACGCTGCATCTGGCGGGAGGCGGTGCGGTCCAGGGCATGACCTACCCTGGCCACCTCACCCCTCATCGCTATCGCGCTGTGTTTACCGCTGCCGCCGTGGACCACGACTGGTTGAATCCGAAGGAGCGTTATGGCTGTGCGTTGCCCCGCACCGAGTGCATCGTGAACCTGCAAAACCGCCGCGACCTGCCGCTCGCGTTTTACCCGCTGCACCGTCCGTTCGCCGCGCGAGCCTTGGCCAGGACGGGCCTGACCCGCCGAGACACGCGGAAGCTAGGCTCCTCCAGTGAGAAGATCATCAATCTCGATATCACCCAGACACAGGGCCACAACCACCTCTGGCCGGGTTACTTCCGTTGTCCCGAGATCGCGACCGCCATTGCCCCGGTGATCTACTTCCCTGGAGCGGCTCAATTCGTGGGTACCCCGGCGAGTGCGTGGCCATCCGTACCGCAGGAGGAACCGCGATTGGCCCCGCCACCGACTCCATTGAGCCCGACCGATTTCGTTCCCGCAGAGACCGACGCACCGCTCGCCATCCCTCCGACGGATGATTTCCGCCAAAGCGATCCACCCACGTCCAATGACGACACCGTCCCGGCACCGCCGCGATTGGTGCCGATCGAGCCATAACCGTTCTCGCTACCACTCCAACTCATTCACATCGAGTTTCGTCTCATTCGTATGCACGCCCACCACGCGCCCGTCGGAGATTGACACCACCCGATCGGCCATCTTCGCGATCACGGCATTATGCGTGATGACAGCTGTGGTGGTGCCGAGTTCGCGGTTGATGCGCTGGATCACGTCGAGGACGACGATGCCGGTATGGACATCCAGGGCCCCGGTCGGTTCGTCGCAGAGGAGGACTTGCGGGCGCTTGGAGACGGCGCGGGCGATGGCCACGCGCTGCTGTTCGCCGCCGGAGAGTTGGCCTGGGAAATGGTCCATGCGGTGTTCAAGGCCGACCAGCTTGAGGGCCGCTTCCGGCGTCATGGGGTGGGTGGAGATCTCGGTGACGAGAGCCACGTTCTCGCGCGCCGTCAGGCTGGGGATGAGGTTGTAGAACTGAAACACAAAGCCGACATGCTTCCGCCGATAGCGGGTCAGGCCGGTGTCTGTCTCATGCGTGAGGTCGATGTCGCGGTAGCGGACTGACCCGGCTGTGGGGATATCCAGCCCGCCGAGGATATTGAGCAGTGTCGACTTGCCGCTGCCCGAGGGACCGAGCAGCACGACGAGTTCACCCTCGAACAGGTCGAGGTCCACGCCTCGCAAAGCATGGATGTCGACCTCACCCATGTGGTAGACCTTCGTTACCTGCCGGGCCGAGAAGACTGCGGTTTGACCAACAAGAGAGGGAGACGCGGGGGTCGAGTCAGTGGACATGCAAGAGGGTTCGAGAGGAGAGTGAGCGGATGAACAGTCGAATGTTCAATGATGGAGGGGGAATGTTCAAGAGGAGCAGGCGAACGCTCCTGGCTGGCCAGTGATTCAGGCTGGGCAGGCGGGGCGGGCGGGTGGCGAACTTGTGATGGCTCCCGCGGGGGCTCTCCCGATTTCGAGTTATCGTGGTGGGGCGGCGAGTTTCCCTCAACAGGGCGATCGCTGATACCGTATCTCTCTTCAGCGATCCCCTGACACCGCGTACGAGGAGAGACTCATGTGGTTCACCGAAACACCGTGGCCACCCATCGCGATTCTGGGGCTGCTCGGCGGGGTGTGTCTGTTGACAGCCCTTCAGAACCAGCGGGGCAAGTGGCTGGTCGCCTCGGGTGTGTGTGTCGTGCTGGGGTTTGCGGTCTGGTTCATCGAGAGAGTGATCGTGACTCCTGGCGAACGGCTCGAGGGGAGCCTGCTGGCCCTGGTCGAGGCGTTTCAGAAAAACGATGAACCAGGCACCTTGAAGCACATCTCACCGGCCAACCCCCAACTGGTACTGCTCGCCCAGTTGGCCATTCACCTCGTCGACATCGACCAGGATTTCCGCATCACCGATGTGCAGATCCAGACCATCGCCAACAACACCGGGGCCACGAGCCACTTCCGCGTGAACGCGACGCCGCACATGGCGACGCAGGGAACCCCGGGGCGCATGCCATTCCGATTTAACGGCCAATGGCGGATCGAAGCGGGCCAATGGCGACTGACCGAGATCGAGGAACTCGACCCGATCACCGGCAAGGTGTTGAATCGGCTTGACCGGCTGAGATGAATGGCGTGTTGAGTGCCACTGGCGGTCGCTCTGGGCCGCCAGTGTTTTCACAGTCAGATGTGCCTTCCAGGATTGTGCTGGCCGAAGGCATTTGTCATTTCATGAGTGGCTTCGGCCTTGTTGCAAGGCCTGAAGTTCTTTGTCTTTCGCTGCCAGCAAGCGTTCGCATCCACTGAGTATGAAGCCATACCAGGAGACGACGGCACCCAGCACGCCGGCCCAAATGATGTGGTGATTCGCGGCGGAGAAGCCATATCCGATGAGACCCAGGGCAGCCACTTCCAGGCACACCATCCCCGTTGGGGAGGATGTCTGGCGATGAAGATCAAGCAGCGGAGCGGCCACCTGTTCGCAGAGCGTTCGCGGCATTGTTGGTCCTTCTTGAAAGCACGGCACTGGGTGCCACAGCCCCCTGTTGAGTCACCGAAGGCCGGGCCAAGGGGCCCGGCCGACGACGCCTGAAATCACTTCGCAAACATCGCGTTCCCGCGATCACCGCGACTCAGCAGGTACGCCATCAGGTCGAGCAGCTCCTCATCGGTAAGGGAGTTGAGCAACCCGGTGGGCATCATGGAAGTCTTCGACGGCCCCATCTCTTCGATCGACTTGCGGTCGATGGATTCAATGGCGTTGGGGTCGGCCATGTTGGTGTTCACCTGCACGGTGTCCCCAGCGAGGTTCACGATCCGGCCCACGACGATTTTGCCCTCGCTGGTCACAATCTGCACCCCGGTGTACTGATCGCTGATGACCTTGCTCGGTTCGAGGACCGATTCGAGGATATCGCGCGAACTGAACCGACCCGACAAACCGGTCAGGTCGGGCCCCACCGAGCCGCCCTCGTTCGTGAACCGGTGACAGGCGAAACAGTTGGCCGCACCGAACAGCGAACGGCCTCGATCAAAATCCCGACCCTGCAGTCCGCTGGCCAGCAGAGTGGCGGCCTCGTCCATCTTCCACTCCTTCACGAACGGACGGGCGATCACCGGTTGAGCAGTGCCCGCAGCGGGGAGCGGAGCGTTGATGAGATCGGCCAGGGCGGTCTTCTCCTCTTCCGTGAAGGTCGCCAAAGCATCGGTCCGCAGCTCCTTGATGAACTCCGCGAAGTTCGCTCCGCCGTGGAACGACCGGGCGGCGTTGAGCCACATCAGGTAACTCTTTCGAGTCTCGATGGTCCACCCGCTCTTGAGGAACCGCAAGTGCCGGGCCTGGTCGATCTGCTCTTCCTGCGTCGGAGCCTTCGCCAGCAGGGCGGTCCCCTTGGCGGCGGCGCTGGGGGCTTGCAGGTAGACCATCAGTTCGGTCAGGAGGCTGTTGAGGTGGGCATCTTTGGCCGGGTATCCCCGGTCGACTGCGGCAATGATCGCGACCCGTGTGATCTCATCCGGTGGCCCCAGTCGGTAGAGCGTCACATGCACTACGCGGACCATTTCAATTCGCTCATCGAGCGTCAGATCCTTCCACTGAATCTTGCTCAGGGCCTCCAGCATTTGCATCTGCAGCGGGTGCTGCGCGCCTTCGGGGGCGGGGTAAACCGGCGGTGGCGTATCGAGGTCGGGACCGGTCGGTACGAACGAGCGCTTGAACATCCGGCTGAGGGCCATTAGGGCGGCGAGGGCCTTGCGCGGGTTCTGCTCTTCGAGCGCCCGGTCCTGCCACAACTCCACCGGCTGATGCTCCAGGACCGTGCGCGCGGCTGACCGCACGAACCGGTCTCTGTGATCGAGGGACTTCCAGGCGGTGTCGATCGCAGCCTCGTCCTCCTTCTGATGCAGTGCCTCCAATTGGTGCCGCAGGTCGCGGGCTTGCATCCCACTGGTGAATTGGGTGGCCTGCGTCGGCTCCTTCCCCACATAGGTCACGCGATACAGTCCCGACTGCACCCGCCGTCCGCCAATCGTGAAGTACAACGATCCGTCCGGATGCGTCACGACATCCGTCAGCGGCAGCGGGGTGCCGGTGACGAACTCCTCGGTGATCCCCGTGTAGGTCGCCCCGGTCGGCTCCAGGTGAACCGCGTACATCTTGCCATAGCTCCAGTCGCAGATGAACATCGCGTTCTGGTATTTGGCCGGGAACTTGGTGCCGTAACCAAAGCAGACCCCGGTCGGTGAACCCGGCCCAATGTCGACCACCGGCGGCAGCGTCTCGGGATAGTACACCGGCCACTTGGCACTGCCATTTCGCCAGCCCCAATCCGTCCCGCTGACGACGTGGCAAATCCGCGTCGGGCGATACCACGGGCAGTTCATGTCCCACTCCATGTCGGCGTCGTACGTAAACAGCTCGCCGTCAGCGTTCACAGCGGCATCGAACTGGTTGCGGAAGCCCGCGGCGATGGCCTCCCAGTTCTTGCCGTCGCGGTCGACCTTGTAGATGATCCCGGCGGGAGGAGGGACACCGCGCATGAACCCGCGACCGTAGATGCGAGGCAGGAGTTTGTCCTCGTCCCACACCTGCGGAACGCGCGAGTGAGTCACCTCGGTCATCTTCGTCTGGTTGCCGCAAACAACATAGAACCCCTGCTGGTCGGGAGTCAGCAGGATCGCATGTGCCCCGTGCTCGCCCGCGCCGCCCGCCAGCGCTCGCAACAACTCCACGTGTTCGAGTTGATCGTCGCCGTCTTTGTCGGTGACACGGTACAGGCCGGTTTCGTAGTCCTTCCCCTTGTTGACGACGACGTACAGAGCGTCGAAGGCCCACAGCAGCCCCTGGGCCTCGCCGATCTTGGCGGGGATTTTTTCGATGAGCGATTTCTCGCTCGACACGATCATCGGCTTAAGAGGAAGCGTCACGAGCGATGGCTCTTCGCCCTCATTGCCCGCAATCTTGAGAGTGACTTCGCCCGCTGTGGTGCCGGTGAGGTGCGAGCTGATGGCCTCGAACGACGCAGCCCACTTGTCCTCGACACCGACGCTGAGAATGACATCTCCCACAAAGACCTGTCCATCGGTCTCTGCCGGGCTGCCGCCGATGATCTCGGTCACGCGGATCGCATGGCCGTCCTTCGCGACCACGACCCCGGTGGTGAACACGTCACGGGCCTTCGTCACGTCCGGCGGGGTCACACGGTACAGCCCGCCGTACTGGTCGGAGACGATGAGCCGCCCCTTCGGATCGACGCACAGGTTGACCCACGACCCCTCCTGCTCCTTCGGCACCGAATACAGCAACTCGACCCGGAAGTCCTTCGCCACCTTGAGATTCTCAATCGGCGTCGCGGTCGGGGCTCGGAGTCCACCGGCTGCCAGCAGCTTGGCGGCGGTCAGCTTCCACGGTCCGCCATCAATGTCGGCGATCACATCGGCGGGCTTCCAACCTTCGCCCTTGAAGTCGGGCTTGAGCCACCCCTCATCGGCCTTCGTCGAGGCCAGCCACGTCCCATCGGTCGGGATGTTCCACGAGCCCCGCCATCCGGAAGAGAACGCCAAATCCGCCAGCACTCCCGCCGGGTTGTCCTCGCCCGTATTCTTCGCCTCGATGGCGATTACATGCTTGCCGACGGGGACCTCCTTGTTGAATAGTTTCGACACATCCTTGAACCCCGGCTCAGCCCAGCCCTCGTGGGTCAGAACCTGTTCGCCATCGATCCACACGGTCATGCGGTTGTCCACAACACCATACAGAAGGGCAATCGGCAGGCCCCCCTGCTGCACGAACTCCTTCCGCAAATAGACCGTCGAGGCCAGCTTCTCGCCGTCCTTGATCCACAACCACTGGGCCGGTGTCTGCTGAGCATTGACCGGTTTGGCCCGCCGTTTCGGTGCAGGTTTGGACTTCTGGGCAGGCGTCTGGGCCTCTCCCGGAACTGCGAAACAAACAACCAACAGCAACGCAACAATCCAGCGCACGTGAACTCTCCCGGTGGGTGGCAGTGTGAGTTTCGTATCGTAGCAAAGTGCTTCGCCGCGCCCCACCGGGATCAGTGTCGGCGATTTCTCCGAAATCG
>JAYTWO010000431.1:0-4109 GCA_043743415.1 Planctomycetota bacterium | reverse complement strand
TGATTCATGAGTTCTTCGTACGTAGCGACCTCTGAAATCAGTTTCAGGTCGGCCACCATCGCTCTGATCGACGCCTTTCCCAGGTGGCAGAAGACGATTCCTGGAAACTCCTCGGACCGGATCTGTCGATCCGCAGCGATGTCTAGAAAATCCTGGTCATGAGTGACAACGACTCGCGGAGCGACATCGCCGACGCACCTTACGCCCGGCGGATGGCGTCCATGGGGGAGAGTTTGGCGGCTTTCCAGGCCGGATAGAGGCCGCCTGCCACGCCCAGCAGCGTACTCATCAGGAACGCAAACAGCGCCAGGCCCAGTGACACATGCAGACTCAAGCGGTCTGGCCAGACTTCGTTAGCTGCGAGTGCTGCAGCTGTCCCGAGGATCACGCCCACGATCCCGCCCGCCAGACCGATGACTGCGCTCTCGGACATCACCAGTTGCATCACCTCGCGGCGTGTCCAGCCCATCGCGCGGAGGATGCCGAACTCGCCGATGCGTTCCATCACGCTCATCAGCATCGTGTTGAGGATGCTGAGGACGGCGATCAGGAACCCGACGCCGGAGATCATCGTCAGGAACAGATCCAAGTCTCCGCTGAACGTGTCGAACTGCTCGGCCCAGTCTTCGGGGGAGCGGACCTCGACCGTCGAGGGCACGGGGATCTTGGAGTCGGGCTGCGCGGGAGCTGCTATCGGCGAGGGCCGAACCGTGGCGGCACGCTTCGGCTGAGTGGTGCCCTTGGCCCACTGGTCGAACGCATTCGCGACCGATTGCAGCGGATTAGTCCCGCCTCCGGCCAGCAGGTTCAAGGTGTCCATCGCTCCCGAGGACTTCCACTCGCGCCCCACAAAAGTCTGCTCGATGCGGGCCTTCAGCTCCTTGTTCTTCGTCCCCGGAACCTGCTCCACATAAAAGCACGAGACCGTGTCGGAACTGATCCGCGCCAGTTGCCGCAGCACGTCAATGTCCATCAGGATGTTCACATCGAGCAGCTGGGATTGGCAGTCGTAGATGCCGACGATGGTCAACTCGGAGCCATTGACGAGCAGTGTCGAGCCGACGGTTTTCTGGTGGGCATCGGCGATTTGTCGGCTGAGGGCGCAGTGCAGCGTGCCTCGGTCTGCGAGGGTCAGGAACCGGCCCTCGACGACGTGCTCGTCATAGATCCCGTGCTTTAATTGCAGTCGGGTGGGGATGTCGAGCCCGACCAGAAACCGGGGCGGGGTGACGATCCGTTTCTGTTCGATGAGGTTGACCCGGACCATCACTTCGCCGTTGACGACCGCCACGCCGGGGATGGCGGCGATCTCGTCTTTCCAGGCGGCGGGCAGCGAGGAGAAGAGCGGGATCGGGGCTCCCTGCTGCTGCACCAGCAGTCCGGGCACCTTCTCAAAGGTCCGCCTCACCAGATGATCGATGCCGCCCGAAATCGCAAACAGCCCCACCATCCCGGCAATCGCCACCGACAGCCCGAGCACGCTCAGAATCGTCCGCACGGGCCGATTGATTAAATTCCGCCAGGCAAATCGCAGCATCAAGGAACATCCGGGTGCAGGTGAAGACCACGCCAGCCGGTCACTGCCAGCGACCCGCATGCGCGCAAGATACGTCTTCGGAGCGACCGACGCCAGAAGATGGGCGAACGCTCTCAGCGTGGACCCTGTCAAGCGACCTCGGCGGGGGCGGTCTCATTCCCCTCGGTCCCAAGCGGAGCTTGGGACGGAGAACAAACGCTTCGAACGCGGGTTCCCGCTCCCCACGTTCTGGCGAACGTGGCTACGCAGCGGCTCGCTCGCCCGTCTCGTGTCCCAGCAGCTTTAGGATTGTGTCTGCCGCCTTGGTCACACCGCCGGTTTGCACGATCTCTTGCCTCAAGGCTGCCTGCTCGCGGGCCAGGGCCTGCATCTCCAACGGGAATCGTAACCATCGGTCGATGACCGAGTGCATCTGGGCGGCATGCTTCTCGACGTTGTAAACATACAGAAACTCGGGCAGCATCTCCCGATCGACCATCAGGTTCGTCAGCGACATGTACTTGATCTGCACTACCGCCTTGCCGAACACATAGTTCGTCAGGTTGGGCCGGTAGGTGACAATGGCGGGCTTCCCGCGAGCGAGGACTTCCAGGCTCACCGACCCCGACACCATCTGGCAGCAATCCATCGTGGCGATAATCTCCGAGGTCCGGCCCACGTGGAAATCGAGCGGCAGCGGCTCACCGAATTTCTTCAGTTCAGCCTCGCACCAGTCCCGCTGATACTCCTTGTAGCAGGCCACCGGAAACCGCACCTCGGGATGATCGCGATGAATTCGGCGGGCCACTTCGAGCATCGCCGGGAAGTTGCGAGTCACCTCACTGCGGCGCGACCCCGGCAAGAACCCGACCAGCTGCGGACTCGACGCCCGCAGGTCGCGACAGAACGCCTCATCAAGGGGCTTCTCGGCGATCTCATCGAAGAACGGATGGCCGACGTACTCGACGCGAACCCCTTGCTTCCGATACCACTCAGCCTCGAACGGCAACACCGACAGGATGCAATCGACGTACTTCCGCACCTTCTTGATCCGCCAACCGCCCCACGCCCACAACTGGGGCGGGCAGTAGTAATAGACAGGGATGCCGAGCTGCTTGGCGTACTTGGCGATGTGCCAGTTGAACCCCGGGAAGTCGACCAGCACCACCGCGTCGGGCCGCTGCTCCTCCAGGAACCGGCGGCCCATCTGGGCGACACTGTAGAACTTCCGGAGGAGTGGCAGGACAGCTGTGATCCCGATCACCGCCATGTCGGTCAGCGGGTACAGCACCTGCGCCCCGGCCTGTTCCAGATGGACACCGCCGAACCCGGAAAAGCGGGCATGCGGGACGCGCCGCTGCAGAGCCTGCAGCAGGTGGGCTGCATGCTGGTCGCCGCTGGGTTCGCCTGCGGAAAAGAAGATGTGCATCCTTGCCCCCCTGACAGTTCCTTGATTCGGGACGGTATGCGGGGTCGGGACAGGGGGTCAAGAGCAACGTCTGCAATGTCGCACGGCGACTCGCGTTCCGAAAGGCCCTTCCGTCGCGAAGGAGTCGGGGAGCACGTACTTCATTACCGCCACAAGTAAACAAAAGATCAGATACAGGGGTGGATGCTCCGCCCGACTTCGATCACAATCTCCCCGAGTGATGCGGTGTGTTAAGCCCCGGTGATCCGGGCGGCTGCCATATCCGTTGTGGTCTGAACGCTGTTGTTGTCGCCAGCGAGTGAATCCTGCGACAGCGAGTATCTTGGTCAAGCAATGTCATCGAAATCCTCCGCGGAACCGTCAGCCAGTCACGGTGCCGCGCCCGGCGGAACGCCCGCTCCCCATGCTCACACCAGTCCCTGGCTCTGGGTCATGTGCCTCACGGGGGTGGATTACTTCAGCACCCTGGGGTATCAGCCGTCGATCGCTTTTGACGCGACCGGGCGGCTCGCTCCGCTGGCCACACTGTTCCTGGTGATCGTCACACTGGTCGGGGCGGTGCCGGTCTATCGGTATGTCGCCGGGTCATCGCCGCATGGGCAAGGCTCAATCGCCATGCTCGAGCGGCTGGTCCACGGCTGGGGTGGGAAGATGCTGATTCTGGTGTTGCTCGGGTTTGCAGCCACCGACTTTGTGATTACAAAGACGCTTTCCGCTGCCGACGCCGCCGAGCACTTGATCCACAACCCGCTGTGGAAGCAGTCCCCCGAGTTCCTGCACAGCCAGATAACGCTCACCATGATGTTGCTGGTGATGCTGGGGGCCGCATTTATGCGAGGATTTGGCGAGGTGATCGTCATCGCTGTCGGGATCGTGGTGGTCTATCTGGGGCTCAATCTGATCCTGATGGTCGAGTGCCTGCGGCACCTGGCCACGCATCCCCAGCTCATCAACGACTGGTATCAATCCGTCATTAGTGGAGACTGGCAGATTGCGCATGTGCCCGTCAGCGGGACTGGCTGGGGCACGATTATTCTGCTGTGCTTTCTATTCTTTCCGAAACTGGCGCTGGGCCTCAGCGGGTTCGAGACCGGCATCGCGGTCATGCCTCTGGTGGATGGAAAGGGCGACACCCCCGAGGCCCGACTGGCTGATCGGATCAAG
>JAYTWO010000430.1:0-14837 GCA_043743415.1 Planctomycetota bacterium | reverse complement strand
CTGGGCCATCTGCGGTCAGTCATCGGCTGACCACGGATGGCCCAGCCGGACCGCGGAGGAAGAGTGAATCGCGTGGGTTTCGATTCCCGCATGGGAATCGACTGGCGGGACGCCTGTCGGTTTCAGCGCGGAGTGTCGACATTTTACCGTTGGCCGAGGGCACCTGCCGGGTGCGATGGTCGTCCGCCACTTCCTCGTCCCCGAGTTGCCGGTAGGCGATGACCAGTCCTTGGTGAACGCTAGGATTGGAGGTTGAGCCAGGCCCACGTGGGAGGGCGAAGCTCCTGCTGAGCCGCGAGCCAGGGGACGAGTCCACTCGCAGTCGCGGCTCGGCAGGAGCCTCGCCCTCCCGAGGGAGGCGGACTCCACAAACCAAGCCTTGACGGGGCACTAGGTGCGAGGTCGGGCAAACAAGCTCAGCGCCCCCAGAATCATGAGTGCGGGGATCACGAACAGGGGCCGTTTGACAACAGCGACCATGACCAACAGCAGTGAAACCCCTTGCCACATCGAAAAAGCCTTCATTCCCGGGACATATCGGTCTGGCAATGCCAACCAGAGTGATCCCAGAACGAGCCCCACGCGGAGCAGACTGCCTCCGGCTCCACCCTTTTGAGCTTCATCGAACAGGCACAACATGCCCCCGCCCAGCAGCCCAATCAGCGCCAGCCACCCAATCACTCCCCGCTGCGCGACCAGTCTCTGGAACACGAATCCGCCTTGCTGAGTGACAGCCGATTCGGCGAATCTCGCCTGAAACGGGGGCTTGTGGTTCTGAATCCTCTTGCTCAAAACCGATAATCCCCAGTATACGGACTGGACTCGATTGGTGCGCCACGGGCGCTCGTCCCACTCACCCTTCGGAAGACTTCGCACAGAAACGTCGCAGACATGCGCAGTTGGGCGTTCTATCTCCTGCCACTTCTTTTGGTTACGGCTTCCGGCTGCGCGCACATGGCCAAGATCCCGATGTGGAGCCCGGCGATGGCCCAAGTTGAGGGGGTCAAAACGGTGGCTGTGCTGCCATTTGAGGGGGAATGGGGGACGCGGGTGGCCGAGGAGGTTTCGGACGCTATTTCCGAATCCGGGACGTATACCATCATCGGTGTCGATTCACTCCCCACGATTCAGACGGCCAGCTTGGGAGAGGTCGCTCCCGCCTTCGACCAGGTGCTCGTCGCCGCCCGACAAGCCGACATTGATGCGGTCCTCACGGGCACGATTGTGTCCGAGGAGTCGAGTCCCCGAGACAGCGGCTCCCGCTGGGGATTCCCCAGACAGACATCGCCAGCCCACCGTTCCATGACCGTCGAGTATCGCCTGATCGACACGCGTACCGGCGAAACGCTCTCACAGAACCGCATCAGTTGCCTCGAACCAGAATCCCGGACCCCGATTGACACCACGCACGAGACGCTGATCCAGCGTTGCGGCCTGGAAGTGGTCTCGCAGTTGACTCCCCAATGTGGCGATTGCTCGATCACCCTGGCGAACTGCGGCTGGACCGTCCGAGGCGGTTACTCCGTGCGGAAGGGAGTTCGAGCCGCCGAACAGGGGGACTGGGACTCCGCCGTCACCGCTTGGGAATCCGCCCTGCGAGCCAACCCCGAGAACGACGCCGCGCTGTTCAATCTCGCCCTGGCTGCGGCCAGCCAGAGTGAGTTTGAGAAGGCCGAGGGACTGGCCCTCGAAGCGATCCGCATCCAGCACTCCGACTGCTACGAAACCGGCCTGGAGCAGATTCGCAAGCAGCGATCCCAGTTTGAGAGTGCCTCCCAGCAACGTGGAGACATCACGCTCTCCTCTGTCGAATAAATGTGGTACGACGCTCCGCGTCGTGAATCACGACGCGGAGCGTCGTACCACAATAACACTGTCTGCTGTGCCCCAAACACGCTACCCTTGAGGTCTGGCTCGGGCGCGAGGCGAAATCTGATCGCTGCGGACAGTGCCAGTGCCTCGTGGCCTGCGGGAATCGTTCATGGAATTTCGACAGTCCGTCCTTTCGAATGGACTCCAAGTCATTGGCGAGATCAACCCCCGTGCTCAGAGTGCGGCGGTTGGGTTCTACGTCCGCACCGGCTCGCGAAACGAGACCCTGGACTGCTCCGGCGTCAGCCACTTCCTGGAGCACATGGCCTTCAAGGGGAACGAGCGGTTCTCCGCAGCCGATGTGAACCGGGTCTTCGATGAACTCGGTGCCAACTACAACGCCCAGACCGGCGAGGAGTTCACACTGTACTATGCGGCGGTGCTGCCCGAGTACCTGCCGCGCGTGTTCGAGCTGCTGTCGGCCCTGATGCAGCCCAGCTTGCGTCAGGACGATTTCGAGGTCGAGAAGCAGGTGATCCTGGAAGAGATCGGCATGTACGACGACATGCCGGGGTTCCTGGCCCATGATCAGGTGATGGCCGCCCACTTCTCGCACCACTCCCTCGGCCAGTCGATCCTGGGCTCGAAGGAGAGCATCCTGGCTCTCACCGCCGACCAGATGCGGACCTATTTCCAGCAGCGTTACCACACCGGGAACATCACCCTCGTGGCCACCGGTCGCGTCGACTGGGAGGAGATTCTGTCCCTGGCGAACCAGCACTGCGCAGGCTTGCCGCAAGGGGAGCGCCAGGAACAGTGGGCCGCCTGCCATCCTTCCAGCACGCGCACAGCGGCCACGCGCCCCACCCTCTCGCAAGCCCACACGATGCTCTTCGCCTCCGCCCCCACCAGCCGCGACCCCCAGCGGTTCGCCGCTGAGATGCTGTCGGTGATTGTTGGCGATGGGGACAGCGGTCGGTTGTATTGGGAGTTGGTCGATCCGGGTTATGCCGAGTCGTGCGACCTGGCGTTTAATGAGTTCTTCGACAACGGCATCTGGGGCGGCTACCTGTGCTGCGACACGGAGGAGACCGAGACGAACCTGGGGCGCATCCACGCCGTGTTCGAGGAGATCAACCAATCCGGCGTGACCGAAGACGAACTCGACGAGGCGTTCAACAAGGTCGCCTCGCGGATCGTGCTTCGCAGCGAGCGTCCGATGGGCCGCCTCTCCGTGATCGGCGGCGACTGGGTCTACCGCGAGGAGTACCAATCCGTCGAACAAGAGATCGCCGCCTACCGCCGCGTGACCCTCAGCGACATCCGGCAACTCCTCGACCAGTACCCCCTGGGGATGACCACGATCACGGAGCTCAAGCCGGAGGCGTAGAACGGAATTCGTTTCGTGATTTCCTCGCCACCACAGCGTACCGGAGGATCGCTGGGAATGATTCGCATCTTCCGAGCAGTTGACCCTGAAGCCAGAGTGTCATTGATTCCCGATCTGAACAAGTCGCAGGTCGAGGCCATTCACGCGAGCGTGCGTGCGGATGCCCGCGTCAACGGGTGCCTGAGTAATCTCCTCCCGAAGTTCAGGCACGAATTGGGGTCTTGCCTGATCTGGGCCTTGGTCCGGGTCTTTCGATTAACTCTGGAGCAGTCGCTCGATGTTCTCTGCCTGATCGACAAGCGTGAAATCCTCGGCAGTACCGGAGTCGGACGCGGGCTTGGCCTTCCACATACGAAATCGCCGCTGTTTCAGGAGTTACATATCGGTGTCATCCTGTTTCGGGAGATTGAATTTGAATACGAGGCGATCGATGCCGAGCCTGTTCGCAGTCTGGGAATCTATCTTTGTGAGCCGGAAAAGCCGGGGGCGTATCTGAAGGCCAATCTCAGGTGGAGTCTCCCCTCGATCCTCTCCCCACTAAAAGAAACCGACAACGCGGCGGAATTTCAGGCAGCGATGACTTCTCACTTCCGCCTCCAGAATCCTTGGACCGAAGAGTGGATCCCCGAGTCGCTGGAAGAGCGGAATCTGGAACCTGGGTCACTGCCAACTGCGGAATGCCCCTCTGCCGAGGTTTCCGCCCGATTCTCCTTGACAAAGCCGACCGCGACCGGGACGCTGGGGACTGGCATCCATGAAGTTCCCGATGCGGGTGCAAGTTGTCTTCCCCAAACACATGTCCCTCCTATGAACATTCCTCCCCCCACTCCCCCTGCCGATGACGATGTCGAACGCGATGACGCAATCATCGGGGCGGCATTTCGCTATTCGGTACTCGCCTTCATCGGACTCGCTCTGCTTGCCGGGGGAGCCTATTTCGGCTGGAAGTGGATGCAGCCGCCTCCGCCTCCCCCGGTCGTCATCACTCCTATCGAGCCACTCAAAGGCCGCGAGGACTCCACGATCGCACTGCCGCAGATCCCCTTCCGAGACATCACGACCGAGGCGGGGATCACCTTCGTCCACGAGAACGGGGCCGCTGGGGAGAAGCTGCTGCCGGAGACGATGGGCGGCGGGTGTGCCTTTGTTGACTACGACAGCGATGGGGACCAGGATCTGCTGTTCGTCAACAGCCAGCGCTGGCCGTGGGACACGCGACCCGCTCCGGAGCACCCAGCGACGCAGGCCCTGTACCAAAATGACGGGACCGGGAAGTACGTGGATGTCACCGTGGAGACGGGACTCAACGTCTCGTTCTACGGCATGAGTGTCGCCGTCGGGGACTACGACAACGACGGCGATGCGGACTTGTGCTTCACCACAGTCGGCCAGAACCGTCTATTCCGCAATGACCATGCGAAGTATGTCGAGATCACCGAAGCGGCGGGGGTTGGCGGAGCAGCTGATGCGTGGGGCAGTGGGATTGGGTGGTTCGATTACGACCACGATGGCGACCTCGATTTGTTCGTCTGTCGGTACATCGTGTGGACCGCCGACATCGACCGTAAGCAGGAGTTCAAGCTGACAGGGGTCGGTCGAGCATATGGTCGCCCGATGCAGTTCGATGCGACATTTCCGGTGCTGTATCGCAACAACGGCGACCAGACGTTTACCGATGTCTCAGAAGCGATGGGCATTCAAGTCACCGATCCGCAGACCGGCAAGCCGTCAGCCAAGTCGCTGGGCCTGGCGTTTGCCGATGTCGATCACGATGGTTGGCTGGACGTGCTGGTGGCGAATGATACGGTGCAGAACTTCTTGCTGATGAATCGGGAGGGGAAGAAGTTTGAAGAGGTGGGCCGCCTGCAAGGCTTCGCCTTTAGCCCGGAAGGGTCAGCCCGTGCGGGGATGGGGATCGATGTCGGGATGTTCCGCGAGGGGACCGAGGACTGCGGGATCGTCGTCGGGAACTTCGCCAACGAGATGACGGCCCTGTACGTGGCTTCGGCGGGATCGTCCTCGTTCTCGGATGAGGCTGTGTCTTCGGGACTCGGCCCGCAGTCGCGACTGGTGCTGAAGTTCGGCGTGATGTTCTTGGATGCCGACCTGGATGGCCGACTCGATCTGTTTCAGGCGAACGGCCACCTGGAAGAGGACATCTCCAAAGTCCAGGAGAGCCAAAGTTACGAACAGCCCGCCCAACTGTTCTGGAACGCTGGCCCGAGCCAGAAGACGGAATTCGTCCCGCTCACCGAGCAGGAATGCGGCCCCGATCTGTTCCGGCCCATGGTCGGTCGCGGGGCTGCCTATGCGGACATCGACAATGACGGCGATCTCGACATCCTGGAGACCGCTTGCGGTCGGGCTCCGCGATTGTTGAGGAATGAGTCCCCGAAAGGCCCCCACTGGGTGCGTTTCGCCATGCAGGGGACGAAGTCCAACCGCGACGCCATCGGGGCGGAAGTCACAATCACCGCGGGCGGCAAGAAGCAGTCCCGCATCGTCTCCCCCACCCGCAGCTACCAGTCGCAATGCGAGAAGGTTGTGACGTTCGGGCTGGGGACCAACGACAAGATCGAGTCGGCCACGATCCGCTGGCCCGGCGGGCAGACGCAGACGCTGGAATCGGTGGGGGTTGATCGCGTAATCAGTGTGGAACAACCGGCTCCGTAGGGCATGCGATTCGTTGGCCACCGGCCTGCCCGACGTGCCCGACTCCTGCAAAGTAGAAGGCTCCCCATGATTGCGATCGATCTCCAAGACAAAATCGCTGTCATCACTGGCGGAGGCCAGGGGTTGGGCCAGGCCACTGGGAATCTCTTGTACGCAGCCGGGGCGAAGGTTGTGGTGACGTACCTTGACGATGAGGCCGGTGTGGGGCGAACGCGGGCCGCAGAGACGGTCGCTCCGTGGCAGGAGCGAGGCTTAGCCATTGCTGCCGATGTCCGCTCGCGTGAGCAGATGCAAGCGATGTTCGAGACGGTCCAGGCCCGCTGGGGCAAGGTCGACTTCCTGATTAACAACGCCGCGATTCTGCGGGACCGCACGGTCAAGAAGATGGCTGATGCGGACTGGGAAGACGTGATCGAGACGAACCTCTCGGCGGTGTTTCGCGTGGTGCAGACCGCGCTGCCGTTCCTGGCCGATGGAGGCCGGATCGTGAGCATGGCCTCGATCTCGGGGGTCATCGGGATCTTCGGCCAGGCGAACTACGCCTCGGCGAAGGCGGGCGTGATCGGCCTGACGAAGGTCTTGAGTAAGGAACTCGCCAACCGGCGGATCACCGTCAACGCGGTCGCTCCGGGCGTGATCCTGACCGAGATGGGGAAGTCGATCCCGGAGGAGTCCCGCCAGCTGATGCTCGCGCAGATTCCTCTGCGGAGGTTCGGCGAGCCGGAGGAAATCGGGAAGGTGATTCTGTTCCTGTGCAGCGATCTGGCGTCGTACATGACGGGACAGACGCTGCATGTGAATGGAGGCTGGTGGGGATGAGCACTCCACTGACCGCGAAACTCTGCACTGCTGATGAGGCGGTCGCGTTGATTCCCGATGGCGCAACCGTGGCCTGTGGAGGGTTCATCGGAGCAGCTCATCCCGAGGCGCTCTCGGCAGCCATCGAGCGTCGGTTCCTGGCGGGCCGGGGCCCGCACGGGATCACGTTGCTGTATGCCGCCGGACAGGGGGACTGCCAGTCGCGCGGCCTCAATCATCTCGCGTATGCGGGTCTCTTGAAGCGGGTCATTGGGGGGCACTGGGGGCAGGTTCCCCAACTCGGCCATCTGGCTTTGAGTGGCGAGATTGAAGCCTACAACCTGCCGCAGGGCGTCATCTGCCAGTTGTTGCGGGACATCGCGGCCAAGCGACCCGGCTGCGTGACGCATGTTGGGCTGGGGACGTTCGTGGATCCACTCTTCGGAGGGGGCAAGCTGAACGCGCGGACGACCGAGGATCTTGTCGAGAGGGTCGAACTGCGGGGCCAGACGTGGCTGCTATACCACGCGATCCCGATCCATGTGGGTTTGATTCGAGCCACCGCAGCCGACCCGTTTGGCAACCTGATGATGGAGGAGGAAGCGATCATCGGCGACGCCCTGCCGATCGTTCAGGCCGCTCACAATTACGGGGGGATGGTGATCGCGCAAGTGAAGCGGGTGCTGGACACTCCACTGCCGCCGCAGCGGGTGCGGGTGCCGGGCCGACTGGTCACGCATGTCGTCGTCGCGGAAGAGAATGAACATTGGCAGACATTTGCCGAGCCGTTCAATCCTCGCTACTGCGAGGCGGCTGCGTCGGCGGAACAGGGACAAGACCGCTGGGACATGCCTCCGATGCCGTGGGACGTGCGGCGAATTATTGCGGAGCGGGCCTGCGACGAAATGCCGCGCGGGGCGATCGTCAACATTGGGATCGGGTTGCCCGAGGGGATCGCCCGCATCGCTGGCGAACGCGGGACACTCGGTGATGTGACCCTCACTTTGGAGAGCGGCCCGATCGGTGGCGCTCCGGCGGGTGGAATGAGCTTCGGAGCGGCGATCCATCCGCAAGCGATCATCGACCAACCGGCCCAGTTCGATTTCTACGACGGCGGTGGGCTCGACTTCGCAGCTCTGGGGGCGGCTCAAGTCGACCAGTCTGGGAACGTGAACGTCTCCAGATTCGGCACTAAGTTCGCGGGCGTCGGCGGGTTCATCAACATCTCCCAGAACGCCCGGCGGCTCGTCTTCTGCGGGACGTTCACGACCGATGGACTCGAAGTGGCCGCCGAGAACGGGCGACTGCGGATCGTCCGCGAGGGGCGGATTGCCAAGTTCGTGCGGCAGGTGGAGCAGGTGTCGTTCTCCGGCAAGGGGGCGAGGACTGCTGGCCGCGACGTGTTGTTCGTGACCGAGCGGGCGGTCTTCCGGTTGCAACCGTCGGGAGTGGAGTTGATCGAACTGGCTCCGGGGCTGGACCTCCAACGAGACCTCCTCGACCACATGGAGTTTGTACCACTCATCCGCGAGGTGAGACCGATGGCAGAGACGCTGTTCCATCCCGGCTCAGCTCCGGTGTAGAAACAACGACCTGGAGTGTCGTCTTTCGTTCGACATTCCTCTCTGAAGCGGGGGCGTTTATCCTCTCGGTGACTGAGGCCATTCCTGTCCGCCCCCGATCGAGTCCTCCATGCCGGAACCTGATGAGAGCTTGCCGGTGCTGTCTGGGCCGATTGATGAGGCCACGCCCGGATTGCACCGCACCGACTCGGTACATCTTCAGGTGCTGCTCCTCGCCATCCCCGTTCTGGCCGAACAGTTCTTTTCGTTTCTGGTCGTGCTGTACGACACCTACCTCGCCGGCCACCTGCCCGGAGCGGATGCCGCAGCCACCGATGCGGCCACTGCGGCGATCGGGATCGGAGCTTACGTCAGTTGGCTCGCCAATATGATGTTTATGATTACCTCCACGGGAACGCTGGCCTTGGTGTCACGGGCTCGGGGACGCGGGGATTTTGAAGAGGCCAATACGATCGTGGGGCGATCGCTGGCACTGGCCATCTCGATGGGGCTGCTGTTTGCCCTCATCATGATCCCTTGTGCTCCCCTGTTTGTGGGCATCACGGGACTGAGTCCCGAGGCCTCTCGGATTGCCGTCCGCTTCATCCAGTTGGACGCGGTGGGAGAGATCTTTACCGCGATCACGCTGTGCGGGTCGGCTGCGTTTCGAGGGTGCGGGACGATGCGCGTCCCGCTGTGGGTACTGGCGGCGGTGAGTGTCGTAAACGTGATGACCAGTTACTCGTTGGTGCATGGTCTAGGGCCGATCCCGGCGATGGGAGTCGATGGCATCGTGACGGGGACCGTGCTGGCCCGCGTGCTGGGCGGACTGCTGATGCTGGCGGCACTGCGTTATGGTTATCGCGGTCTGCGACTGAGATGGAGTGAGATTCACTGGGGTGGGGAGCACGTCACTCGGCTCGCCCGGATTGGGATTCCGGCGGCGCTGGATGGCTTGATCCTCTGGTCGTCGCACTTCTTATTCGTTCGAGTCATCTCTCAGATCGGGGACACGGCCTTGGCAGCCCACATCGTGGGGGTCAATTTCGAAGCCATCACCACCATGCCCGCGACCGCCTGGGGAGCAGCTGCGGCGACCTCGATCGGAATGTCGCTGGGAGCCGGGGATCGCGAGCGGGCGATGCGGTGCGGTCATGCGGCGGCCTTGCAGTGTCTGCCGGTGGGGATTCTGGGGATGATTATCTTTGCGACCGTTCCTGGTCCGATCTACCAGTTCATGAGCAGTTCCCTCGAAATCCAGGAGGTCGGGATCGCTGCCATGCCGATACTCTCTTACTGCCAGATCCCACTGGTGATCGGGATCGTCTACATCCACGGTTTGCGCGGTGCCGGGGAGACGCGGCTGCCGCTGATTCTGGCCATTGTTTCGACCGCCGGATTGCGGACTCCCATTGCGTATCTGTTCGGGATACAGTGGAACGGCGGTTTGGCGGGAGCCTGGCTGGGGATGCTGGCCGATGTGACCGTGCGCGGCTGCCTCGGGGCGTGGCTCTATTCGCGGGGCCGGTGGACGAAGCTCAAGATATAGAGGTCGATCATGCAAGTCTGCCATCGCACCACGAAAGCCCAGGGGTCGCCACCCCTGGGCTTTGTCGTGCTCGCTTTCCTCGCTCTACTGCTGGCGTTTCCCAGTCAATCGTTCGCTCAAGCCGAGAACGATGATGTCCTGCGCGAGAAGGTCAAGACCGCCATCCAGCGCGGCCAGAAGTACCTGCTCTCCCGGCAGAACGGAAACGGATCGTTCGAGACCGGGTACGAAGGCGGGTACACCGTCGGGTCCAACAGTCTCGTGGGGCTGGCGCTCATCACCTCGGGCATGGACCCGAAAGAAGTGGCCATCCAGAGATGCCTTCGCTATATCCGCTTGGAACAACTCCCGAAGCAAACCTATGACTTGGGCATGGCGATCCTATTTCTCTCCGCAGCCGGGGAATCGAAAGATGTAGCGCGAATCCAACACATGGCCGAAACATTGATCGACCAGCAAGCCCCCAGCGGCGGGTGGGGATACGGGACCGGAGGGGGCGATGGGTGGGATAACAGCAACACCCAGTTTGCGATCCTGGGCCTGCGCGAGGCATCGTTCCAGACCGGCATGGTGATCGACCAGAAGGTCTGGAAAAAGTCTCGCGATCACTGGCTCAAATGCCAGAGCGGATCGGCACAAGCCGCTCAGGGTGCCGGGTGGGGGTACAACGTCGGAGGGGGGGACCAGCGCGGCAGCATGACGGTGGCGGGTCTGGCGGCGCTGGAGATCACGAACTCCTTTATCGTCGACGACAAACTGACCCCACAGGGAAAACTCGACTGCTGTGGGCAGGACAAATCCACGAACACCGACGAAGCGATCGACGCCGGGATTCGCTGGATGAACAGCAACATCCGGATTCACTCGAACCCGGGCCAAAGTGGCGGCTTTCTGCTGTACTACCTGTATGGCCTGGAGCGCGCGGGCAAGTTCACCGGACAACGCTTCTTCGGTAAGACCGACTGGTATCGCGAAGGGGCCAAGTTTCTGGTCGAGGGCCAATCTCCCGCAGATGGGGCGTGGCAGGGTGACAACGAAGGCCCCGCCGTCGGCACGAGCCTGTCGCTGCTGTTCCTCGCCAAGGGACTCAGCCCCGTTCTCATCAACAAACTGCAGTATGGCCCGCGCGATCCCAACAGCGGGGCGATCGTCCGGGCCGATTGGAACCGGCATCGACACGATGTGTCGAACCTGGTCGACGCGATCTCGATTCGGGAGCAGTGGCCGCACTATCTGAGTTGGCAAACGCTCGACTTGCAGGTGGCCGTGAAGGGCGAGGGGGTGGCCGCGCTGCAGCAGGCTCCGATCGCGTACCTCTCCGGAGACCAGAACCTCGACTCGATCACTGACGACGAAGTGGCCCTACTCCGCGAGTACATCATCCAGGGGGGCTTCCTGTTCGCGGTCCAGAACTGCGACAGCCCCGCCTTCGATCAGGGATTCCGTCAGCTCATCACCCGACTGTTCCCCGCGGGTGACTACCAGATGCGAAAGCTCGAAAACACACACGACATTTATCGCAGCGAGGCCATCTTCGCGAGCGACCCGCCGGAGTTGTGGGGTGTCGATTTCGGCTGCCGGACGGCGATCGTCTACGCCCCCTACGACCACTCCTGCCGCTGGAACAAATGGCTGCGGAACGACACTCGCACCAATCCCGACATCAAATTGCAGATCGGCAAGTCGATGCAGCTGGGCATCAACGTCGTAGCCTATGCGACCGGACGCGAGCTGCGCGACAAGCTGCAACGACCGGAGGCCTTGGCGGGGCTCGACGAATCCGACACCCGGAGTGGTCTGCGAATTGGTCGAGTGAAGCACTCGGGGGGGTGGGACACGGCGGCGAACGCGGTGCGTCACTTGCAGGTGGCCCTGAACACGGTAGAGATCGAGACCTCCTCCGAGACGCCGATCTTGGCGGCGAATGACCCGGCGCTGTTCACCTGCCCGGTACTGTACATGCACGGCCGCAAGAACTTCACGTTCTCTCCAGAAGAATCGACCCAGCTCAAGGCGTACTTCGACAACGGCGGCTTTCTGATGGCGGATGCGTGCTGCGGAGCCAAGCCGTTCGATGTGAGTTTCCGTAAGGCGATCCAACAGATCTTCGGCCAGGATCTAAAGCCCATCCCCGTCGAGCACGAGATGTTCCACTCCATGCAGGGATTCGATGTCCGCAAAGTGAAACGTCGCATCCCCGCTCCCGGCCAGACTTCGGCCCTGCATGCCGAAGAGTCGATCGGCGAACCACTCTTCGAAGGCATCGAGATCGATGGCAAGTTCGTCGTCGTCTACAGCAAGTACGACATCAGCTGCGCCCTGGAGCGGCAGCAGACGGTGGCCTGTGCAGGATACCTCAACGAGGACGCGGTGAAACTGGCAGTGAACGTGGTGCTGTATGCGATGTTTCAGTGAGCCGCAGGCGAGCGTCTGGTGTTGGACGGGCTCATCGGCCCGTCCTTCCCCCAACGACGATCGACAGGAATCAGCCCGACGGCGTTCTCCTTCACAGGACAGGCAACTGGGATCGTCCTCCGCGCGAGTCACCCTCAGATGCCTCAAATGCGTCCCATCCGTTAACTTCGCCTCCACCGAAGTTTCCCGACTTCTTGGCACTTCGGGTTGGCAACGGTCTGGATTGTCGGCATACTTCCGCTTCTGCAACTCTTCTTTCTCATGACCATTCGGTCGCACAGTAGCCTTGTTGATTCCTCACCACATTTGGGTGAGGATTGGCAACGCGTTTCCCATTGAGAATGCGATTTCGCCTCGTCTCTGATTTCACCTTGCGGGCCACCGCCCGGGTGAGGTGAGAACCGGGGTGTTTGACTGGAGTCTGTTCATGCCTGTCATCCTGCATGTCGATCCCTCGACAGATGATCGCGATGCCATTCGCGAGGCGCTGGCGTCTCAGGAGACTTGGACCGTCGAAGGGGCGGCCTCTTACGAAGAAGCCTGCGAACGTCTGCAACTCCATCCCGTCGATCTCATCCTGTGCGAGGCCGATCTCGGCGACGGCGAGTGGCGCGATCTCTTGTCCGCAGTTCGCAGCCGCCAGATGACGACTTCGGTGCTCATCGTCAGCTCGAGCATGACCATCGAGTCCGCGGCCCAGGCGGCCCGTGACGGTGCGGAAGCCGTGCTGGTCAAGGGCAGCGATCCCAGCGAGTGGATGTTCCCGATGGAGTGTGCCATGGAGCGGGCGATGAGTCGCTCCCTGCGTCAGGCGGCGGAAGGCTCCCTGACTCAGGAGACCCTGCGGTTCACGCTGGAGAACGAGAAGGGCCGGGTGCCCCATCTGGTCTCCCTGCTCGTCGAGCACTGCGACCGCTTCGGCCTGCTCGATGATCGAGACCGCATGCGGATTCAGGTCGCCCTGGAAGAGGCCCTGCTCAATTCCATCATTCACGGCAACCTCGAAGTCAGCTCCCGGCTCAAAGAAATCGAGGGCGATGTCTTCGAACATGCGATTTCCGAACGCAAGCAACTCATGCCCTTCCGGAACCGCCACGTCACACTGATCGCGGAATACAGTCACGCCGGAGTGAAGTTCGTCATCCGCGACGAGGGACCGGGGTTCGATGTCGAAAAGATTCGCAATCCCACCGAAGACGACGCCATCGCCCTGGCCAGCGGACGCGGCATTCTGCTGATGCGGACATTCATGGATGCCCTCGATTACAGCGACCTGGGCAACGAAGTCACCATGTTCAAACGCCGCAGCGCGTCACTGGAACCGGTCCTCGAACCCGAAGCCGTGGCCTGCGGTGCCATCGCATGGTAGAACGAAAAACATTCCGTTCTACGCGAGATCATGCGCCACCTCTCCACCAAGTCAAAAAGTGTTAAGCCCGGTTGAAATCGGTGACGCGGGCTGGGTGAAAAACTGGATGATAATGGCGGCGTGCAGTCGTGCAGTTCTGTGAAGCCGGGGGATGGGGCGTTAGCTCCATTGGGTTCGGCTTCATCGAGGTGCCCAGGACGTGCTGGTGAAGCGATCGCTGGAACGGGCCGCCACATTGCACAAGGTCGGGAAGGCCGAACAGTCCCGCGCCCTGTGACAGAGCGTCGTGGACCTGTACGCTTCCGATCCCGATATGGCCACGTTCGTGGAACAGGCTCGCCAAGGGCTGAGCCAAGCTGGCGATGCTGCCAAGCCGTAGCAGAATTCGTAAGAATTCTGCCGCCTGAGATCGACCTCAAGAACAACCCGAAGCCTAAGCTGTTGACGCAACACTGAGACTTCGGTTGGACTCGGATTCACGTTGTGGACACCAGAATTCTTACGAATTCTGCTACGCTCTTGGCTGACTCACCCACACAGGATTCCCCAATGAATGTTTTCCGCGCTGGCAAGTGGTCCTGGAGTGGCGGGTGGGCTGGCACGACACAGGCATTGATCCTGTCCAGTGCCTGCCTGTTGCAGCTGACATCAATCTCCCTTGCCGAAACCAAGACTTGGGACGGCAAGCACTCGACCACTCAGATCGAGGTCACGGTCGTCTACTTCCTGGCCAAGGACCGACCGGCTCTCCCCGATTGGCGGGAGCGGGTCGACTACTTTGCTGAACGCATTACGGAGTTCCACACTCGCGAGTTCGGGGGGCAGTCGAAACTCACCACGGTCGTCCGACCCGAACCGTTTCGCTCGGCCCGGACGACGACCCAGTTGCGGAGCGGGGACGCTGACTTCATCTTCTTTCAGACGCTGCAAGAGGTCAGCGACTCGTTGAAGTTCGGCGAGGGCGAGCACAAAGCCTTCCCGATTCTGTTGGTCCTCAGCGAGATCAACTGGCGGCCACTGGATGATTTCTATCGGCTGCATCCGGGACCGAAGGGGTTGGAGTTCGAGGGGAACTTGAACGCCGGTCGGCACTTCCCGGGGGCGGCATCGGGCGGTGCGCGGGCGACGTATCTCGCGGATCGCGGGATCGGGTGGGGGTTGGTGAGTGCGGTTGGGTGGCGGGTGCCGTACTCGGGGAGTGACTGCGTGGTGTATCACGAAGGGGTTGGCCACACGGTCGGGTTGCCGCATCCGGACGAGGGGAATCCC
>JAYTWO010000429.1:0-4940 GCA_043743415.1 Planctomycetota bacterium | reverse complement strand
CGAGTCTCTGCCAGCCGTATGTACCCAGTGCCAGAATCGAATCGCGCTGCCGCCTCAGTGGCGTTTTTTTGCCACTGCCTACTTTTCTGATGCACACACACGCAGCCAGTCAGCGGCGTTTCTTCGGGCGGCGCAGCGTCGGCGAGAAGCGGACATCCGCTCCATGCACGAGCAAGGACGTGAGCGCTGCCGCCGATGATCGCAGCGACGATCAGCACACCGCCCAGATAGAGACTGTTGAGCCGTTGTCGGGCTCCCATGTTCGGCCTTTCATGAGGAGGGCGGTGCGGTGCGGTGACCGCGTCGCCCCTTCGATCTTGGTGGGGGTGATCGACACTCGATCACCCGGTTGCAGCACGGTCTCGCGGGTTGTCGGCTGTCGGTTCACACGGATCAGGTAGTCGGCGGACTTGCCTTTGATCCGCTGGTCGAACAGCTGCTGCACGGAGGTGCCGTCGGCGATGTCGATCTCGTCGGCGAACCCGCCGCCGTCGTTGTTGATGAACAGAATTCGCATGAGTGGTCTTTCGGAAGAGGGGTGAGTGGTCAGGGGTGAGCAGTGGAAGAGGTTCACCACGGAGGCACGGAGACACGGAGACACGGAGGAAAGACAGAAAGAGAGAAGCAAGGCTGGCGGGAGAGATCGCTCTGGTGAGCGACTGCCCTCATTACAGCGTTCCTTCTCTGTATCCTTCTTCTTCTCCGTGCCTCCGTGTCTCCGTGTCTCCGTGGTAAATCCTCATCCCGAGTGGCCGTCTATCGCCGGAACGGTTGATCGACGAGGGGCAGGTTGCGCCCCAGGTCGACCTGATCCCAGTCGAGGACCTGATGAGGTCGCTGATCGGGTTCCGGGTCGAAGCGGGCTCCGGGGTGGACGATCGAGAACCCGCGACGGCGGATCTCGCGAACGTCTTCGCCGGTGGCGCGGGCGATCGCGGCATGGAGGACACGTGGACTCATGGGGCTTCTCCGAAGGGGGGGAATGCGAACGACCGCTCACTGGGGAGCGGTCGTGGGCGAGGTGAGTTGAGAGGGGGAGACGGGGAGACAAGGAGACAAGGAGACGGGGAGAGGCCAGCGCCATCGCCTGCTTCCATGTAGGGTGGGACCAGCCGCTTTGGGCGCAGGCCCACCATTCCGGGGACATGCGTCATGTCTTCGCGGTAAGTCGCAAAGAGACAACGTCAGAGTCCGCAGAGAATCGACCCCGGAGGGGTCACAGCCATTAGCCGGTGGTCGAGCGCAGCGATACCACCGGTCACGATGAGCACCAGACGCCCGCATCCCGGAGGGATGCCAGGCGCGTGACGCGGGACGATGCAGAACCCAGCCTCGGACGCAGAGTCGATGGACATACTCTGGCATCCCTCCGGGATGCGTTGCTCAATGACGTTCACTTTCCGGTGGTGTCGCTGCGCTCGACCACCGGCTATTTTCTGGTATCCCTCCGGGATGGGTATGACAATGAGATCCGTTCGATCGAGCCGTGAACTATTTCTCGTCAGGCCATTACCGTATGGACGGTTACTGGATGAGCAACCAGTGCGTTCGCAGCCAGTCGACCTCCGCAACAGGCTTTGATCTCGGCCCCGGTCCAGTCGGTGTCCTCTGGCAGGCGTTGATCGCGGTCGATCTCAAACTGATCCCGATAGATGGTCCAGATCGCGTCCTTCTCTTCTCGTGTGGGCAAGTCGAGAAAGAAGATCCCGTCGAACCGTTCGCTCCGTCCGAACTCCGGCGGCAATCGTGACACGTCATTGGCCGTGCAGACCACGAACACATCCGACGTATGGTCGTTGAGCCACGACAGGAACGTCCCGAACATCCGCGACGCGACCCCCGAGTCTCCGCTGCCGCCCGCTCCCGCGAAAGCTTTCTCGACTTCGTCGATCATCGCCACGCAGGGAGCCATCGCGTCGATAATCTTGAGGGCTTGCCGCGTCCGTTCTTCCGACTGCCCCACGAGCGAACCCATCAGGCTGCCGACATCGAGGATCAGGACCGGTCGCCCCACTTCCCGCCCGAGGGCTTTGCAGAACTGGCTCTTGCCGCAACCCGGGGGTGACAACGGCAGCACGCCCCGCGCTCGCTTGGCCGGGTTGCCCCGACTCGGTTGCCGCAGTGCCCGCTTGCAAAAGCTCTTGAGCGAGGCCAACCCGCCCAAGCTGCTGAAATCGTCCTGGCCCCGATGGAGTTCCAGCAGCCCGGATTTCTTCAGCATCCCGGACTTCAGCTCCCAGACGGCATCACTGGTGATCCGCCCCTGGCGGACCAAGGACAGGCTGAACGCATTCTCCGCTTCGAGTCGCGTCAGCCCCGCCGCTGCATCCAGGACCGTCTCCAGTTCCGCTCCGCTCGGCAGCTCGGCGGCCTCCGTAGCAATGCCCCTCGCGATCTCGTGAAGCTGCTCCCGATCCGGCAGATCGTGCTCCATGACCACGAACAGCTTGTCGAGTTCGACCGGCAGTTGAACGACCGGAGCCAGGATCACGACGATCGTACGGTTCTGCTTGCCCGTCAGAATCTGTAGCGACAGCGCCTGAACGATCTCCGCCGAGGACAGGAACCGGTGAAAGTTCTCTAGCACCAGCAGCGCTGTCCCGTCCGCCGTTGCCAGCGAATTGACCGAGCGGATCGCAGCCAGCGGATCACCTCCCGACTGTTCGACGGCCGCCCCACCCACGCGCAGCCCCTGGTCGATGTTCCAAGTGGCCAGTCGCCACTGTTCACGTTGGCAGAGCTGCGCGATCGCCGCTGCCGCTTCGTGGGATTCGTGGGTTTCAATCCAGATCGCGGTGAAGCACGCGCGCACGTACTCCGCCAGCTGCTCCGAGAGCGCCATGGGTGTTCCTTTACGGGTTGTGGATAGGGGAGAACCGGCGGACTCGATGGTCCTCCGGTGAGAAGCGTTGAGCCGAACGGCTCAGCAGGTTTCGAGGCGAGCCAGATCGCGTTCCAGACGGGAGATGATGCGCTGCTGCTTCTCGACAGCGTGAAACGCTCGTTTGAGACGCGACATCCACCGTAGCAGCGACTGCTGCTCGTCCTGGAGTCGCACTCGCTTCTTGTGGAGGGAGCGTTGCCGGGTGGAGTCGTCGGGCGACTCCCTGGTGGGTCGCAACACCCGACGGCGTGGCGTGGTCGTCATGGCCCCTCCTTCATGTGTTGCTGACAGGTGGCAGACTGATGGAACTCGGCCTTGAGCTGTTCATCGGTCTGCTGCCCAAGGGCCTGCTCGACGAACCGGCTGGCCTGACGGCACTCGCTCCCGACGAAGCCTTTCGTTTCCACGCGAGACTGTCCGTTGGGAGCGATGATGATTTCAATGGTCTTGCTCAAGCCGCACCTCCCACCAGAATGGTCAGCTTGATCGATCCGTCCGCGAGCGACTGTTCGGTCACGGTGTGGCCACGCCGCCGAGCCTCGATCCGAGCCTTCTCCACCGCATACCCCTGCAAGAACCGGTCGAGATGCCGCTGCTCACCCCACCGCCCGCCAAAGTTGTCGAACGCGATCTTCGCAGTGACCACATCGCAAACCACCGGATACCGCCACTCCGGTAACCGCACCGCCCACCCCACCGCCGAACTGGTGAAGAGCTTCGTCTCCCCGAACACCGCCTCCGGCCACTCGAGCCGACCACACGCCGCCTGGATGGCGACCGGGTCCCGCACCTCCGTCTGAATCTGCACAATGTGCGACACGTTGTTGTTCCTCCGCTTTCGTGGAATCCCGCACGGAACCGACCATCGGCCCCGCCTGCCCGCTGAACCGTCGCCCCGGAAAACGAAACAGCCTCGCGAAGACCGGTCAGAAACCGATCCTCACGAGGCTGTTGTTCGCACTCAGCCAGTCACCCAGAGCTACGCCAGGGGCATCACCTTATATGCCACATTTTCGGTCAGCTTTTAGCCATCCAAGACAAGCCGCAGCCCGCAACGTGTCGGGCCTGTTCAGCCCGGGGGACGCGGTTTTGTTCTGATGGCCATCGTCTCAATTCAGGCTTCAATGGGGCCTGGCTTATTCAGCCCGGAGGACTTCTTGGACATGGTTCGATTCCTTGGGAGTGAAGGGACCTGATGGTGACCTCACAAAGATCAGATTGACGCTGAGACCGGGCACTCCGCTGCTTCAGTTGCAGAAGCGAGCAGTGATCAGCCACCCAGAAGTCGCTCAGACTGAGGAGACATCTCGGTTTGAAACAATCCGCAGTCGTCGCTCTGCAACAACCATCCACCCAGCCCCCAAAGCTCCCGCACTCCTGGACTCCGAGCACCCTACCGGCCATCGAGACACCCCTGCTCCAGCCGAGCATCCCAATCCTTGGAGAACCGACAGTAGCTCCTCACTGTTGCCGATGACCCGCTGTTTGCATCTCGCACAGGGTATCGACCGCTCCCCGGCCTTTTCGGTATACAGTCCAAATACTGACGTTTTACAGGCAGGCGTGATCCGATTGGAACGAACGGCAACAATCTTGGAGAGGAATAAGCCCCCAACTGTCGAAGCACCACCTTTAACTCCCGCACCGACTCCCGACTGTATCACGGAATTCGATCTCCACTATATCACCCCACGAATGCTCCAGATTTGTATCTCCTAGAATCACCCGAAGTGCCGTTATGATAAAGACTTGCAAAACGTACCACACGGAGAGCCAAGAGTGCTGTGTGCATCAGAAAAGTAGGCAAACACTCAGCACGGACCTGGAACCCCGGAGAGCACGAGTTCTTGAGGAGCTGTGACCGTGGGAACTCCTGAATTCAGACCCTCGCGCAGCAGCAGCAGCAGCAGCAGCAGCAGCAGCAGCAGCAGCAGCAGCATTGATGAGCCTTCAAATGTACTTCTACTGTCCGATGGTCTTCCCTTGCTCTAACGTTTTGTGGGACAATGCTTTCGGGGGAGGTGTTTGTTCAGGAGGGGAGGCTGCCATGGATGGG
>JAYTWO010000428.1:0-3017 GCA_043743415.1 Planctomycetota bacterium | reverse complement strand
ATCCCGAATACGACGAGCCACCCCCTCCGCCTCCACAATTGCAGCCGGCATCGACTGAACCCCACAACAGTGAACACCCGACGGCCAGCAAGCTGCCCGTTCGAACAACACGAGACATCAGATGTGCAAGCACGGAGGCTTCTCCCGAAGGATGTAGACAGTGGAATGACTCACGAAACCTACCACCCTCTGAAAGCCGGGACCGACCGGCTGCACCTGAATCTCCGTGATTGGGGGGGGAATGTGGAGACTGCCTGCATTCATCCGGCAGAGGTCGCAGGGTTTGCCTGGTCCGGAGTGTCGTCTTTCGCTCCGCGAAAGAACGCCCTTTCGCAGAGCGAAAGGCGACAATACCGGCGGAGCGAAAGGCGCGACTCATGGCTGGGTAGCGTCTGACGGCTTCACGCCCCAGTACAACGTGCAGATCCCGAACGTGAACGGGCGGCACGTCACCTGCGTCAAGCCGCATGCGGTCAGCTCGCGGGCAAACTCCTCGCCACTGGGGAACTGCAACACCGATGCGGGCAGGTAGTGGTAAGCCGACTGCTCGCTCTTCGAAAACCACTGCCCCAGCTTCGGTAACACCTGGCGAAAATACAACAGATACAGCTTCCCGAGCAGGCTGTTGGTCGGGCGCGAGAACTCCAGAATCGCGACCCGTCCCCCCGGCTGGCAAACCCGCACCATCTCGCACACACCGGCCTTGTAATCGGTGACGTTGCGGATGCCAAACGCGACCGAGACGATCTGATACGTATCGGACGGCAGCGGCAGCTGCATGGTGTCAGCTTCGATGAAATCGAGTGTGGCCCAGGTCGGATCCGTGCGGGCCTTGCGGCCTTTGACACGGGCGCGGTCGAGCATTTCGGGAGTGAAGTCGGTGCCTGTCACGGGGATGTTGTGACCTCCCGCATGCCAGTAGGCAATGGCCAAATCGCCGGTCCCCGAGCAGACATCCAGAATCGGAGCTGGCCCTTGCGGCGGCACCAGTTCCACGGTTTTCTTCCGCCACCAGATGTCGATACCCAGCGACAGAAAGTGATTCAGGAAGTCATACCAGCCCGCAATCGCGCCGAACATCTGGCGAATGCGTTGACCGGATTTGTCGACAGGAGCCACAGACATCAGGGGAATCTCAGGTGCGGGAGGCGATTCGAACCGGGTCCAGCGGAATGACCGCAGACCACCAGGTTCCATAACCGTCCGCCGAGTATCGTAGCGGACGGACCTCCCGAGTTCCGCTATTCTGTGTGCAGCATTCGAACGAGACGCGGTTTGTTTCTCATTCAATAGAATGCCGGGACATGTGAGGTCTGCCATGCGTGCGAGTTTGCTCCTTCCAATACTGCTTTGCACATTCGCTCTCAGTTCCCAGAGAGTCTCCTCCGAGGACGCCCTCGACCGAATTCGCCAGCGGGGGACGCTCCGCTGGGGCGCGGACCAGGAAGGCGGTGGGCCATACGTCTACCCCCGCTCCGACGACCCCACTCAGGTCACTGGCTTTGAAGTCGAAATCGCCGATCTGCTCGCACAACAGCTCGGCGTCAAAGCCGCATTCGTCCAGGGGCAGTGGGACAAACTGCCCGATCTGATGGAGCGGGGCGACATCGACATCGTGCTCAATGGGTACGAGTGGACCCCCAATCGCAGCCAGCGGTACGGCTGTTCGGTGCCCTATTATCTGTACGAACTCCAGCTGCTGGCCCGTCGGGATTCGAAGTGGCTGTCGATTGACGAGTTGGCCCAGCCTGCGCCCGACGGGAAGTGGGCCGTGGGCGTTCTCGGGGGGACTGCGGCAGAGGACTATCTGAAGAAACGATTTCCAGAGAGTGTGCATGTGGTCTCGTTCGATGGTCCCAACGATGCGATGCGGGGGGCGGAACTCCAGATCGAGGGGCTGCGCGCCACGCTCCAGGATCTGCCGGTCGCGGGGTTTTCCTTAAAGGGATTTCCGGAGCTGAAGCGGGTGGGACCGCCCGTGGGGCTGGGGTATTACGTCGTGCTGACACACCAGTCAGAGACGCGCTTGCTGCAGGAGATCAACACCGCCATCCGCGACACACTGGGCGACGGGAGGATGCGGCACGTCTTGGAGAAGTACAACCTGTGGAACGAGAAGCAGGCTCAGCGGGGCCTGGAGACCGATGCCAACGGGCAATTCTCACCCCCGCAAACGCAGACCGATTCCTCGTCCACGGGCGAGACGATGGATGTGATCCGCGGCTGGGCGGTGATCGGACAGCGGGCTCCGCTGCTGATCCAGGCGGCACTGATGACCATCCTGCTGGCGGTGATCTCGATGCCGCTGGCGGTGCTGCTGGGACTTGGATTGGCGCTTGGTCGTCTCCACGGTCCCCAGCCGATTGCGCGGCTCTGCACCCTGTATGTCGAAGTGGTTCGAGGCACGCCGCTGGTCCTCCAGTTATATGTGATCTTCTTCGTGCTGCCAGAGATTCACATCTCGATCCACGCCTTCTGGGCCGGGGTGATGGGACTGGCGATCAACTACTCGGCCTACGAAGCGGAGATCTACCGCGCGGGGATTCAGGCCATTCCCAAAGGGCAGACGGAAGCCGCTCAGGCCCTGGGGATGTCCCAGTGGCTCACCCTCCGCCGCATCATCATCCCCCAGGCCACCCGCATCGTCATCCCCCCCATGACCAACGACTTCATCGCCCTCTTCAAAGACACCGCCGTCTGCTCGGTCATCACCGTTGTAGAACTGAGCAAGCAATACTACATCCAGGCCCGCAGTACCGGGGCAATTCTGGAACTGGGGGTACTCACCGCGATCCTGTACCTGGCCATGAGTTACCCGCTGTCGATCCTCGCCGGTCGGCTGGAGCGACAACTTCGCGGGGGACCGGTGTAGCGAGTTGGAGTCCAGCCGTTAGGCTGGACCGGAGCAGCCTGAAGGCTGGACTCCAACCTCTGCGGGTTCAATGCTCGTCGCGGGTCAGCAGGAACAGGGCCTTCTTCTCTCCGGGCAGCGTGAAGTCAAAGCCACAACTGCGGAA
>JAYTWO010000427.1:0-4559 GCA_043743415.1 Planctomycetota bacterium | reverse complement strand
GGGTGTCGCAGCGCGAACTGGAGGGCGATGCTGCCGCCCATCGACAGGCCGCACAGCGTGACCTGCTCGATCACGTCCATCTGGACCAGGAATTCGGCCAGTTGATCCGCAAAGCCAGCGATCGACATCTCACCGGGAGCAGCTGAACTCTGGCCGAATCCCGGCAGATCGACGGCCAAGACGCGGTGGGTGTGCCGGAACTCCGCGATCTGATGCCGCCACATCGTGTGATCAAGCGGGAACCCGTGGACGAATACGAGGGGGGAGCCTTGGCCCTCATCGAAATGATACATCGAGCATTCCGTCAACAGGGGTAGCAGAATTCGTCAGAATTCTGAGGAACTACAGTTACGAATTCCGCGACGTTCACGACGCTTCGCGGAACTTCAGTGAGGGCTTGTCGATCGTCACCTGGGTATTCGGGGGGACGCTCTTGGTCAGGGAGACGCTGGCCCCGATCACGGAGTTGGCTCCGACGATGGTGTCGCCGCCCAGGACGGTGGCATTGGCGTAGATGACCACGCCGTCCTCAATGGTCGGGTGCCGCTTGGTGCCACGCACGAGGTTTCCATCGGCGTCTTTCTGGAAGCTCAAAGCCCCGAGGGTCACGCCCTGGTAGATCTTCACGCGGGTGCGGATCTCGGTGGTCTCTCCGATCACGACGCCGGTCCCATGGTCGATGAAGAAGTACGGGCCAATCGTGGCTCCGGGGTGGATGTCGATCCCAGTGCGGCTGTGAGCCCACTCGGCGATGATGCGGGCCAAAAGCGGCACCTTCTGCAAGTACAGTTGGTGGGCCAGTCGGTGGATGGTCACAGCCTCGAAGCCGGGGTAGCAGAAGATCACCTCGTCAATGCCCGAGGCCGCTGGGTCGCCGTCGTAGGCCGCCTGCGCATCGGTCGAGAGCAACAGCCGCATCTTGGTCAGCGATTCGAGGAACTCGATCGCATTCTGCTGGCCGATTGACTCAAAATCGGGCGTGTGGTCTTTGTCGCAGCAAACTCCCTCGGCATCATGAGCATATCGAAAGGCCCGCGCGAACTGCTCCGTGAGACGGTCATGCAACCCATCGATCAGGTCGCCAATGTAATACGTGACGTTCCCCATGTGCAGGTTTTGCCGACGCCGGTAGCCGGGGAACAGCACCTCTTTCAAGTCCTGCACGATCTCGATCATCACATCGGCACTGGGGAGCGGACAGTGCCCCAAATGGTTGATCGTCGGAATCTCGTGGTAGGTCTCCACGATCCGGTCGGTAAGTTCGGACAGCTGTTCCTTGCGGCGGAAGTCGGTCGCCATGGGAGATTCCGGAAGCGTTCGGGAGGTGAGCAGCGGGATTGAGAGTGATGGCGTGGCTCGCGAGTTCGCACCCTCCCGTACAATCCTATTCGTCAGAAGAGCGGGCCTCGTCGGAGCAAAGTTACCCCTCGGCAGAGTCGCGGCCCAGTGATGGGCAGCGCTGTCAGCCCAGATTACCTGATTGGTATTGTACTGAGGTAGCGTAGCAGAGTGCCTCTGAATTCTGCTGAAAGTGGACTCCGCGAGTGGCAGTGGGCGAAAGTCTGACGACATCTGCGACGGCCCTGAAGCTGGCGCAACAAAAAACCGGGGCCAGACCTTCCTGGTCGGGCTCCCCGGTGGATGACTCTGGTGACACCAAAGTACGCGGCCGATAAGGCGGGGCAGGTTGAGAGAACTCAACCCACCAGACGACTAGAAGTCGTCCTCGACCACCACTTCCAGTTCGTCCAACGCATCGGAACCTTCCGAATCGGTGAAGGACGCATCGACCGGTCCATGGTCGTAGCAATCGGAATCATGCCACAAGGGGACGCCCGCAGCGTACCGTGCAGCCAGCACACGCACTTTTTCTTCTGAACCCGGCTTGGCTCCGGTGGGCGACAGCGGGTCGATCCCGAGCGCGGCGAAGTCTTCGAGTTCAAACTCGCCCTCCGCCTCGTCCAGACTCAACTCGGTCCCGATTGCCAGATCCAGATCCGGATCAACGTCGAAATGAAAATCCATCGATTCGTTCCCCTCTCTCTTTGAGAACACAGTGAGCGCTCAACCACCAACCTTGGTGAACTTGACCCCCGGGCACATGCCTTACTGGCAACCCAACACAACCGTCTACATCCTGGACGGCATCCTGGCTTCTGAGGTTCAGTCCTCAGGCCACGAATTGTGTGATCCCAAGCGGCAACGCAATTGTCCGTACAACCAGAAGTTGGAAGGGGTCATGGAGAATCGCGTGGAAGGGGGATCAGGTGGGGTCTCATCCGAGCAGCACTCATTTTTCGGGCGAAGGAACTCCTTGTCAACAAGAAAGTTTCGGCGGAAACGAAGATTGTATGAACTCATGAGAGAAACCTCCCAAATCAGAGAAATCTGGGGCATCTGCGTCGCTTCAAGGCGTTACATCCCTCGCAAACACCGCGACTGGCTCCGCCCAAGCTAAGCCATTCGCGGGGAATTGCGATCGAATTGGCAAGATTCCACAAGTGTAAAACGCACTTGGTCATTGTCACGGGCGAGTTGGCCGAGCCCCTCCCGTTGGAGTTCAGCCTTTCGGCTGGACTCCAACGGGAGGCAGGCGACTCGGTCACATCAGGGCGGCGAGATCACTGCCCCTTGCTCCGTGATCGCGAACTTTAGCTCCGCTGGGTCACAGATCGCCGACAGCATCTCTTGGGCACTGGCCCCCTGCAAGTCGATTTGCAACTTGAGCTTGAGGTCCACTCCAGCGGCGACCAGAGCGTCCTCGTCCCAGTCGAGGGGGATGCCCTGTTCCTTGAGCCGTTTCAAGACTTCAATCAGCGGAGCGTTTTCGACCTGGAAGGTGAACTTCCGCGTCCGCCAGTCCCCCGCGGGCCGCCTCGGGTTGAGCCGGGGCTTGGTGCCGCCCTTGAGCCACAGCTCAAGTGCCTCCAGCTCCTCGACCCGTCCCGTACACCGCAGTGATTTCCCTTCGGCTGCTGTCGTGAGGTCCGGGAACTGCAACTTCGCAGCTGCCCGCTTGGTCTCTGGAATGGGAAAGGACTGCGACACGCTGATCGGAAGTTGCAGCGGGACCAGCGTCGCCTTCTCTCCCGCTGGCCACTGGAGTTGGAGGTCGTACTGCCACGCCAGCACGGTCAGGGCCTCCCCGGCAGTCACCCCCACCAGATCCCCACTTCCCCACAGGTCGTACGGGATCAACTCTGCCCCCGTCAGATTGACCTTCGCCCGCTGAGCGAGGTCCACGGCCAACTGCCTCGGCTGTGCCAGGTCAGCCCAGTGCAGATCCCTCGGCAGCCCCAGCGACTGCACGAGCTTTGCCGATCCCGCATTCGCATGCAGTTCCTTCCGCTGAATCTCCACCAGCGTCCGCAACCAGCGAATCTTCTGCTGCGGCCCGACGATCACCGTGTCCCCGACAACCACGGCATCGGCTTGAATCGTCGCCAGCAACTCTGGCAGAAACTCAGACAGCGGGACCGCCGCTGCCGGACTACACGACAGACGCTGATCCGGATCGAGCCGCCGGTCCACCACCCATGCGATTCGCGAGGTCGAGCAGAGCTGCTGCAGCGCCGAGCGGAGCGGTTCCTTGTCGAGGCGGGCACGGATCGGATTGTTCCAGGCTTTCCGGAACTCACCGCCGCGTGCGACTGGATCTGGTGGCTCAGCGGCGGGAACCTGCGCGAGGCACAGTCCCAGCCCCCCGATGGCCATCAGCAGCATCCGCATCCAGTGAGTCACGTTCCGCCTCCTCCCTCGCAAGTGTATGCGAACCCTGGTTCACGCAGCCCACGTTCTGGCGAACGCCGCTACCTTCGCCAGAAGGTGGGCGAATATTCTCGGCTCGCTCAATGGGAATCGACGCTCGTCGTCAGGCTTCCGAAATCTCCGAGGACTTCGGAAGTCTATCCCCCCGGCATCTCCAACCGGCAGCAGCCCAGGTTCAGATGCTCGCACGTCTCGTCATCCGCATCCCGTTGTAGGATCTGCTCCGGCAGTTCGTAGATGATCTGCTTGCCATTCCGCGTGCTGATCACCAAACCGGCCCGCTTCAGCACCCCCAAGTGGTGCGACACGTTCGCCAGTTCCAGACCGAGTCGCTCGGCCAGATCCGACACGCAACAGGGTCCCGATCGCAACGCCTGCACCAGGCGCAGCCGATCCCGATCACCCAGTGCTTTCAACAGCAGGGCGCATTGATCGGCGGAGAGCGGGTCACGTCGTGGCATCGGCAAACCTTGTCGGACTAAGATACCGAACCACTCTCCGGATGACGAGACTGTCAGTACGTCCTCGTATCGCCCGGGTGCATTCGCCAATTGGCGGTCTCCTGCCCCCTCTCCCCCGCGATCGGTGTCGATTCAGCGGAGGACGCGTTGCGGGGGAGAGGGGGCAGATAAGGCACAGTACCGCCATTTGGCGAATGCACCCCAGCGTGGGCTCAAGCCCTTACGCTACGGGGTGTGTGCATCAGAAAAGTAGGTCGTTGATAAAAAACGCCACCGAGGCGGCAGGTCGATTCGATTCTGGCACTCTGTGCAGGCGGATGGCAGTGACTG
>JAYTWO010000426.1:0-14881 GCA_043743415.1 Planctomycetota bacterium | reverse complement strand
TACGACCACCCGATCTCGACCGGCCCACTGGAAGGGATCAACAACAAAATCGGGGCGCTGCAACGACGAGCCTACGGCTACCGCAACTACGAACACATTCAGGAGCGACTCCTAACCCTGCACCACACCAAGTACACCCTACAAGGTTAAAGCCTTGGGAATGCCCATCCCCCAAAATAGTGCGATGAACCCGATTTCGGAGAAATTGCCGATAATGTCCACTTCACCACGGCGGGCACTTTGGTCTTCCGACGAAACTCCAGGACGGTGATCGGCACCACGTGACCGAACTCCGGACAGTACCGGCCTGGCGTCGTGGACAAGACTCCATCGGCTCCCTCGAAGACGATCTTCACCCGCTGGTCACCCACTTTCAGCACCACTTCAAGTGAGTGCAGTTCGATCACCTGCACGTCCGGATGCAGATGCAGTCGCGAGACGAGATCATGCGAGCCGCTGCCCCACAGGACATCCATGCAAGCCCATGTCCCATCGTCGCGGCACTCGAAGTGCCTTGCCACCACGGGGACGCCGATGCGGCGATAGGCATTGTGACTCGCCTGGCACCACCAGTGGCCGCCTTGGTGCCCATCATTCAGACGCAGCGGGTGCCCGCGATAGCCCATGCGGAATGTGCCCCACACATCGCATTGGCTGATCCCATCGATCTCCAAGGTGTTATGAGCCGCTGTCGACCGGCAGTACCGGCGGACCTCATCGTCGGCATAGCTCGCTACGCCGGAATCGACGAACAGCTTGTGCCCGCCGATGCTCGCTTCGAACCCGAGTAAGTCGCAGTGTGCGTGAGCGGGGAGTTCGTCCGCTCCCACCGGCCCCAGGTCGAAGATCAGGCAATCATCGTCATGCCGCCAGACCCAGTAGTCGCCGAACAGACGAGCCTTGGCCTGTCGCGAAGAGGGTGTGTCGATCGCATTCCCCAGCGTCCGCTTGAGGTCATCCAAGATCGGCCGCACATGAAATGTCGAGTCCCCGAACAGCGGTGGATCGCCATCAGGGTGCGAGATGCCGACCGCGATGTCAGTCATCCGCGCGGCAATCGAACCGCACTGAGCCGAGAGTCTCGGTCGAAACGGACGGAGCACCTCGCGAAAGTCGAGGAACAGTTCGGCGACCTCAATGTGATAGGCCGTCGCTCGCTCGAAATGCTCGCCGTGCTCAGTCAGTTGCTCTTCGATCTGCTCAGGCAGATGGGCATCGATCAGGGCCAGGCACCGCTCGCCGAGCGGCCCCTCAAAGAACGCAGCGGCCAGCCCGATGGCCCACAGATTGAACAGCAGGTGATTGCCCCGCAAGTCCCATTCGAGATGGTCGGTGAGGTACGCCGCCTGCCGCGCGGCACTGCGCAGGATGGCCTCACGTCGCGGTTCGGGAGGCGGGCTCAACGCCCACCACTGCAACCAGTTGGCCAACCGTCGCGAGAGGCAGAACGGGTGCCAGCCGTCCTGAACCGATGCCCGCGTCGGTCGCTCGTGAGCCGTGGCCCAATCGGCAGCGTGCTTCCACAAAAGTTCGAAATCGTCATTGGCCAGCGGCCACAGAGCATCCTGATAATGCAGTTGAAACCGCCACAGATGCGACACGGGTGCGATCGATGTACACCGCCAATTGATCGGCCAAGTGAACGCTCGCGTCTCACCGAGGAAGGCGAACTCCGGCTGGGCGAGGTTCGTTGGGTACTTGGGAACGCGAGCGGCGCGACGCGAGCCGAGAGACTTTTGCGCGATGAGGTCATCGCGCACCCGAGCAGAAGCCGCGAGTGCTTCTTCCGACTGCGAGAGTGCTGGCGACCAGAGCTTCCCGACCAGCAGCTTCTTGGCGCGCTGCCACAGCTGATCCGCGCGGTGATGCTGGAGCAGGTAATACCAACGGGCGAATCGGGATGTGTGGGGAGTGGTCATACTCCGGTTCAACTCACTATTCTAGGGATGGGCATTGGCAAGGCTTTAACCTTGCAGGGTGTACTTCGGGTTCATCCGACAATTTGGGGGGATTCCGAAATGCCTGACGGCATAGGGATTTACGGAGGCATGGCTCCGATGTCCAAGTGACGGACCTGAACAGCGTCCCTGGTCGAGAACTCTCAGCCAGGGTCGGGCACGCCCTTGGCGCATCGGAGGCCAGGGTATTCCTGGGCAAGTTGCTTCCCAGCAGAGCCTGCCTCCGCTGGCGACGGCATTCGAGCAGAAAGCCGTTTCTCTAGGCAACCGTTGGACATCGGAGCTATGCCTTGGGAAATCCCGCCGATTTACGGCCATCCCCCAAAATAGTGCGATGAACCCTAAAACCGGTGTCCAGGCTGCGGCCCGTTCTTCGTCAAAGTCAGTATCTCCGGCCCCTCCTCGGTCATCAGGATCTGATGCTCGAATTGGGCAGAGAGCGACCGGTCTTTCGTCAAGACCGTCCAGCCGTCCGACAGCGGGCCATCGGTGTCTTTGCCGCCGTGGTTGACCATCGGTTCGATTGTGAAACAGAGACCGGGGGCCAGGATGTCTTTCCGGCTCTTGCGATTGGGGACGTGCGGGATGCCCGGATCCTGGTGAAACTTTCGACCGATCCCGTGCCCCTGAAAGTTCTCGACGATCCCGACTTCGTTCTGGCGACCATAACGGGCGATGACGGTCCCGATATCCATCACGCAGCAGTACGGCTTGAGCACCTCGATCCCGATCCATAAGGCGTCAAACGCCAGTTGGACCAGTCGCGTGGTCTGCGGAGTGACATCGCCGATCAGAAACGTTTCGGACGAATCGCCGTACCAGCCATGGACGATCGTGGTGCAATCGAGGTTGACGATGTCGCCGTGCTGGAGCGGTTTGTTGTTGGGAATCCCGTGACAGACGACCTCGTTGACGCTCGTGCAGATCGACTTCGGAAACCCCTGATACCCAAAACAGGCCGGGATGTGCCCATGATCCCGCGTGTACTGTTCGGCGAGGTCATTGAGCTGATTGGTCGTCACGCCGACCCGCACATGCTCTCTCAGAAAGTCCATCAACTGGGCGTTGAACCGTCCCGCGGCCCGCAAACCATTCCGCTCGGCTTCCGTCTTGTAAGCGGGCAGACGAGTCCCTTGGGCAAAGGTCAACAGGCGACGCATGAATGACTCCGCGGCGTTCACAATCTCACTGTCCAGTGAAACCCAAGTGCCGCCGGGAACGAGAAAACTGGCGAGGTGGGCCTATTCTGATGGCACGAGCCTTGGGTTTCAATGACGCGGGGTCTGGTATCCCAAGTGGTCCAGTTTCTGAAGCTGGTCCACCGGGTTTCAACCCCGGCCAGACTCGCATCCCACGCATCGATACGTTACATCACTCGTCGGGAGCGATGCAGCCAGCGGGTTGGCAAGTTCGCTCACCAGTAAGGATGTGGTCATGGCTAAGAAGAAATCGGCTCGTCCCAAGTCCCCACGGTCCAATTTTCCGATGGATGCTCTTCCGAGGCCCGAGGATCAGGTCGCCAGCATCTGCGCGGCCCTCGGCATCACCGAAGAGGAATTGCTGGAACGATTCGAGGGCGTGATGGGGGGCGATGTCGAGCCACCTCGGGCTCCTCGGCGGACCCGTCGCATCGATCCAACCGCCCAGGAGTGGGAGGCGTTCGACAGTGTCATGAACGCCGACCTCGACAGTCCGCGAACTATGATGCGGGACTTGAAGCGCGCCCAGAAACTCGATCCCCGCTGCGCGATGATCCCGGCCACGATGGCCCTGAATGCGGACTCGCCAGAGGAAAGCCTGGAACTGCATCGGCACACTCTGTCGCTGCTGGGTGAACGGATTCACGCCGGCAACGTCCGAGATCTCTGCGGAGACGCGAACCCGCTCGATCACCCCTATGGGGCCCCCTTCATCACGGCACACCGCAACCTGGCGCAGCACGAGATGTCTCACCATCATTATTCGAAGGCGATCCCCCACTTGGAGGCGATACTCGCCTCGGAATACCTCCTGCACGACAACGATGTCACTCGTGGATTTCTCGCACTGTGTCATATGTACCACCGGAATGATCCGGCAGCGCGGACCTGCCTGGGGGCCTGCGCTGAGCCTGACCAGGTCGATGTCTTTGGCTGTATGATCCGGGCTCTGTTGGAGTTTCGGGAGAGTGGGGATTCGATGCCCTCCAATCATTGGATCGATTTGGCCGAGAATCAGAACCCCTATATTGCGAAAATGTTTCTGCAAGGCCATGACGATCCGGAGTTCGATGACGCTGAGTTCCGCGAAGAAGCAGATGCCTACTGGGCGTTTGCCCTGCCGGTGTGGCGCGAGACCGAGGGGACCATGGCCTGGATTCGCCAGCGTCTCATGCAATCCAACAATGAGCGGAAGCTCAGCCTTTCGGAGCGGAAGGAACTGGCTGAGCAACTCGTGGAAGAGTTGGGCGAGATCCCTCTCGGTGACGAGACTTGGCGAATTGTGGTGCGTGAGGTCGAAGGCGGCCGCAAGGACACCGCCGGAAATCTCATCGTCGCTTACGTCACAACGGTCGACGGCCAGGAATTGCTCCATACCTCGGTCCTCACAGACCGTCCGAAGACGGAAGATCTGCTCCAGATGCTAGTCGAGGCGTGTGAGGCACATGAAGAGTTGCCACGACCACTTGAAGTCCTCTTTGAAGACAAGCGGCTGGTCCGATTGGCTGAGCGCGGGCTGGGGATGTGTGGGATGAAGGCTCGGCTCACCGATCCACTCCCCGAACTCGATCTCGTCATTGATGAGCATCTGGAAAACCTGCGCGAAGCGACCGAAGGGTCCACCGATTCGCTGGCTGATGTGGAGGGATTGCTCGGGATCGAGGGAACTTGGTCCGTGGGGTTCGGGCGGCTGCATGCCTGGGTTGAAGTCGAAGGCCGACTGATTCGTCCCTGGTTCGGAATCGTGGTGTCACCGGGGGGAGTCCACCGATTTCTGCAGACGATCAACCCCACGATCACTGAGGCAGATTGGGTCGCCTTACTCTGCTCGGCCATGTGCCACCCGATGGTGGGGGAGCCCGGAGTCCCGCTGCAACTCGTCTTCCGCAATGCGAGGCAACAACACGCGGCCCGCGAGGTGTGGCACTCCCTTGATATTCAGACCTCTGTCCTCGATCACGACGAACCCGATGCGGTCATGAACTGCATTGTCGAGTTCTCAAAGCGGATGGAACCCGACACCCAGTTTCATCACGCCTTGTCGTCCATCGAGGGCCTCACCCACGAAGAACTGGAAGCCTTCTACTCCGCAGCCTGCGTGTTCCACCAGGCAGCCCCGTGGCGGCTCTGCGGCGAGCACACCTCGCTCGTCCTCAAGGGGGGCGACTGGCCGGTTGGTCGAGTCATGTGCGCCATGGGCGAGGCGGGCTTGACCCAAGGATTGGCGGTCTATGCCACCCAGCGAGAGTTCGAAAAAGCCCGCACCGGTGGCAAAGCCCGCAGCCTGGTCGTACTCTTCGACGAGCCTCAATTGGCTGCGTTTTCCGATCTGGACCGAATCGAAGACCATCACTGGCCCCTGTCGAGCGAGCAAGCGTACCCTGTCGCCTTCCAGTCGGAAGGACCGCTGTCGCTGGATTGCCCGACCCGCAGCGACATCCAAATGCTCACTGCCGCTCTGAGCATGATTCCGCAAGTCATTCAGAACCCGCTGGAGCCGGTCGTCCAGATCGACGCCCAGGGCCGGACGCTCACGATGGTCGCCCAGACCGACATCGTCATTCTACCCGGCAGTCCAGCCGCCAGTCCGAAGAAGGGGCGAAAGAAAAGGTAGGGCCTTGTCAACGCCAGGAATGGAGGTTGAGCCAGGCCCGCCCGGGAGGGCGAAGCTCCTGCTGAGCTGCGAGCCAGAGGACGCGTTGACTCACAGTCGCGGCTCGGCACTGGCCTCGCCCTCCCGAGGGTGGCGAACCTCCAAATCCTCGCGATGACGGGACACTCTCGATCCGGGATACCGTCTCATCAACGGGGCGTGATATACTCACTTCGGCCACAGGACACCCTCGTCCCACTCGGACTTCTCTCCCACAAGGTTTCCGCCATGAGCATGATCTCCCGTCGTGAGTTTCAGCAGCAGACGCTCGGATCGCTGCTCACCTGGTCTCTGTTGAACACCTTGTTCACTGCGGATGCGTTTGCCGACGATGTGAAACTGGTGGCGACCAAGTGGCTCACCGAACTCAATACGATGAGCCGCGATCTGCGGGGCGACAAGCTCGACCCGGTGGCGTGGCAGACGCAAGTCGAGACGTTGTTTGCCAAGGTCGACCTGCCCGAGATGCTGAAGTTTGTCGACTTCGACAAGCTGACGCGCGATGTCAAACCGCCCGAGTATGGCGAGATGAGCCTGCGGGCCACGCTGCCAAAGGTCGAGGGGCTGCCCACCGATCTGGTGTTTGGGCACCAGGTGTTCGCCCTGGGGAAGGGACGTTCGGTGGTGCCTCATGGGCACGACAACATGGCGACGGCGTTCTTGATTCTCCAGGGAGAATTCCACGGTCGGCACTTCGATCGCCTGGAAGATGACGCCGAGCACATGATCATCAAGCCCACCCTCGACAAGACCTTCGGCGTCGGCGGCTGCTCGACGGTCTCGGACTTCAAGGACAACGTCCACTGGTTCAAGTCCAACAGCGAGCGCAGCTTCATCTTCAACATCCACGTCCTGAGCGTGAACGCGGGGCCCACCGGTCGCGTCTATGTCGACCCCCATGGAGAGAAACTCTCCGGCGGTCGCATCAAGGCCCGCATCATCGACCACGCCGAGGCCAACAAGCTTTACGGCTGATTTCGATCAACAAGTTCATCCGACGATGGGGAGAGCGAATTTCAATATCAGAGAGCGTTGCCAACCGTGGCAACCCTGCCCCGAAGGATTAACACATCACTGCCCAGGGTCGCGACGGCAAAGAGCGCACACTGGGTTGACGAGCCTTGGGGGGATGGGCATTAGCAAGGTATTAACCTTGCCAATTCCCATCCCCTCAAATAGTGCGTTGAACCGTGTTTTGTGGCCATCAATCCGGAGTGGATTCTCACCATTGGAACTGGTCCACAACAACTTCTCGATTTAATTGTTAACAGAAGTTCGCAAAGGAAGCAAAGATACTCTGATTGGAAACCTGTGCTTCATTTGCGACCTTCTGTTCAATTCCCTCTGTTCAAATCGGGATGTCGTTTTGGACCATTTCCAGAGTGCCTTGTCAGAACATCAGAATGGGGGTTGGAGTCCAGCCCCCGCCCATTGCCGGGCAACGGACACGTCGGAATCGTGTCCCACGCCGAACGGATCGACCTCAAACGTGTTCACAGCACGGGGGAGGGCGAGGCTCCTGCCGAGCCGCAGATGCCAGTTCACGCGTCCCTCGGCTCGCGGCTCAGCCGGATCTTCGTCCTCCCGAACTCCCGGGCGGGCCTGGCTCAACCCCATTGCTGGCGTTAAGCAAGGCACTGGGCCAGGGCGTTTCCGCGACTCGCTTTCGACCAGTCCTCAGATCCCCATCGACCGCGGTTGACATTCCGCCTCCACCGCCGGACAGTGTGACACGACGCGGAGTTCCATCACCCCCGATGAAAGGGAGAGACCATGCGATTGCTCGGACGAAAACTGGGATGGGGAGCAGCTCTGCTGCTGGCGGTGAGCGGCCTCGCTCAAGCAGATCAATACGGACTGACCGAAGGCCAGCTGGAGTTGCAGTCGGCGAATGTGCTGGCGTTTGGCCCTGACGGCATTCTGTTCGTCGGCGACAGCAAGGCGGCCAAGATCTACGCCGTGCAGACCGGCGACAAGCCCGGCGACCCGCTGGCGGTCAAGCAGAACTTGGAAGACGCAGCCGGGGCGATCGCCAAGTCGCTCGGCGTCGACAAGGCCGAGATCGTCGATCTCGCGGTGAATCCGCTGAGCGGGCATCTGGTCGTGTCAGTGACGACGGGGGCCGGGCCTCGGCTGGTGACGCTCGATGGGAAGGGCGGGATTGCCGCCTTGCCGCTGGACAAGATCGCCTTTGCCAAGCTCGACATTCCGAATGCTCCCGAAGACAAGGTGGTCGGCGAAGGGCGGCGGGCGAAGAACCACCGCATGAACGCCGTCACGGACCTCGCGTTCGTGGATGGCAAGCTGCTCGTGTCAGGCATCGCCAGCGGGGACACGCCGTCGACGGTACGGTCGTTCGACTTCCCGTTCAACGACAAGGTCGCTTCGACCGGGCTGGAGATCTACCACGGAGCCCACGGTCAGTTGGAGAACTACGCTCCCATTCGCACGTTTGTGCCATTCATCATCAATGGTGAGCCGAACCTGTTGGCGCGGTTTGTCTGCACTCCGCTGGTGAAGTTCCCCGTCTCGGCGATTGCTGGGGGCAAGCAGGTTCACGGCACCACTGTGGCCGAACTCGGCAACCGCAACCAGCCGCTCGACATGATCGCCTACAAGAAGGACGGCCAGGACTTTCTGCTGCTGGCGAACAGTGCGCACGGAATCATGAAGATCAGCACCGTCGACCTCGACAAAGCCGCTGCGATTGAATCGCCGGTCGGCGGCGGAGGCACCGCGGGACAGAAATTCGAGAAGATCGCCGACTGGAAGGGGGTCGTTCAACTGGAGCGGCTTAACGACACGCACGCCGTCGTGCTGGCCCAGAACGAGGGCCGCGGCGACCTGAAGACGCTCGCCCTGCCGTAAGTGGGGGGAGTGGTCAGTGATCAGTGAAAGCCCTGGGATTGCAACCCCAGGGCTTTTTTGTATGCGCTCGTCGACTCAGTTTCGCGGTTCGCGGTGCGGTTTGGGGTGCTGACCCGGCGAGGCACGGTAGGGCTCGGGACGCGGGGAGAGAACCGGACGCTGTAAGCCGCTGCTGGCCAGGGAAGTGGTCACTGGGGTCACAGCCGCTGTCTTGGTCCGGGCGGGGTTGAGGCCACCTTTGCGGATGTAGGAGCGGTCGCCGGAGGCCACTTCGCGATAGATTCGCTGCAAGTACAGATCGAGCCCGCTGTCTGGCTTGCGGGAGTTCGCGAACACCCCCATCGCGCGGCGCGGAGTCGGCTTGGGAAGAGTCCGCTCGGGTTCGCCGACTTCCAGTACTTCGCAGAACCGCTGCGTCAGCACGATCAGCAAAATGCCCAGAGCCAGCATGGCCAGGCAGACCAGCATCACGATCAGACCGGCCTGCAGCGGACGATCAAAACCGTTCCATTCCGCCAGCAAATACGTCACGCCGCACGCGGCTCCGGTCAGCGTCAGCGTCACGCGAAACGTTTGACGAATGGCTTCGATTTCTTCCGACATCAGCGGTCTCCCTCCGTGGAGTCCTGGCAAGAATTCACAGTTACCCCTGCGGAAGATCGTCCAATCACTCCCGCCAATTCGAACTCGTGGGACTGTAATGGGATCGGTCGCAAAGGGGAAGAGGAAGAATGAAGGGGGAAGGGGGAAGGTTGAGAAGTGCAAAAGGAGGGGGACAAAGGTGCGTTCTGGTCCGCATCCTGCCCCCTTCATTCTTCATCCTGGCCCCCAACTCGCCACCACCATCTCACCTCGGCGGCGGACATCGATCCGGCCTGGCATCTGCACGGCGGGGGGGCCGTGGTCTTGGCAGACCTCGACGAGGCGATGCCAATGCTCGGCTGTCATGGCTTGGCGGGGCCAGTTTTGGTGGACCCACAGGCGAACGAAGCACTCGCGAGCGAGGACGGGGTGAGCGGCGGCAAGAACGGAGCGACGGAGCCGGATGACCTCGGTGGCGGGCGGGATGAGGGCGGCGGCGAGCAGGTGTACGGCCTCGGCCTCGATCCACGACTGCTGCTCGGAGGCTTGCTCGGCGAGGCGGACGAGAGCCTCGACCGAGCGTGGGTTGAGTTCGCGCTCCAACCACGGGAGCAGTTCACTGCGGACGCGATTCCGCGTGAACGCATCGCTGGCATTGGAGCTGTCAGTGAGGCTCGGTTGATCGAGTTCCTTCAAGCCGGCGAGAATCGCCTTGCGGCGAATCGACAACAGCGGTCGCCAGAGGACGAGTCTCTCAGCGAGTGGCCGCACCTCCGGAATCCCGGACAGCCCGCGCAGTCCGGTCCCCCGAAACAGATGGTGCAGCACCGTCTCGGCGTTGTCATCGGCGGTGTGGCCCGTGAGGACGGCTGTGGCTCCACTCGACCGAGCCATGCGGGTGAGAGCGGCATAGCGGGCGTGGCGGGCTTGCTCCTCGATCGCGGTTCGTGGACCGTCGGAAGCGGGCAGTTCAATCGTCTCGATCAGGCTGCGAACCCCGAGGGCCGCACACTGCTGCTGGACCCATTCGCTGTCGGTCCCCGACTCGGGTCGCAGCTGGTGGTCGACATGTCCGCAGACGATTTCGCCGCCGTGTGCCTGGGTGGCCAACAGCGCCACTCGCAAGAGGGCCATGCTGTCTGGTCCGCCAGAGACCGCCACGAGCCAGCGCTGGTCGACGCTGGGATGTCGGGATCGAGAGGCGAGCAGCGTCTCGACCAGAGGGAGTGCGGCGGACGGCGGGGAGGTCATGCACTCGTCTCGGAGAAAAGTGGTCACGCCGGGGATTCGCTCGCAGGCCGGACAGTCGTCAGATGTTCTCTGTGCTTGTGGTGTGGCAGAATTCATAAGAATTCTGCCGTCCCCAAGTCTCCAGACCTTGTCTGGTGATTGGTCGATCCGGAGTGGCTGCGAACGACCAAGGAGCCCCCGTGATGACAATGAGTGTCTGAGATTGCACCGCGTGACAAGGCTATCAAGCAAACCGGAACACGGGAAGCGGTCAGTTCTCCCTTCGTCCCTCACGCCCCACACCGAGCGGCATACGACACTCCGTCGAATCCGCATCTGCTCACGCATCAAGGGAGCAGGTGATTCTGGACCATCAACCCGTTACCATCGGGGCACCCCAGCGAGCCAACCGGAACTGAGCGGTCCGGCTCTGCCTGCGGAAGTCTGGAGCCTTCGATGCGAACGATTGGTGTCATCCCTGCCCGGTTGCAGTCGACCCGGCTCCCACGCAAGTTGTTGCTGGCCGCGACCGGCAAGCCACTGTTGCAGTATGCCTGGGAAGCGGCATGCCGGGCGAGTGAGCTGTCGGAGGTCATCATCGCCAGCGACAGCGAGGAGATCACCTCGGTCGCACGCGGATTTGGGGCTCGGGTCGAGATGACCGGCGAACATCCCAGCGGGACCGACCGCATCGCCGAAGTGGTCCAGCGGGCCTGTCCCGATGCCGAACTGATCGTCAATGTTCAGGGGGACGAGCCGGACCTCAAGCCGGAGAACATCAACCAACTCGTGCGACTCATCGCGAGCCGCCCCGAGGTGGAGATGGCCACGCTCGCCACTCCCATCCACAGCCTCACCGTCCTCCACGATCCCAACTGCGTCAAGGTGGTCCGCGCGGCGGATGGACGGGCGTTGTACTTCAGCCGCGCCACGATCCCATACATGAGAGACGGAAGACCTGATGACTTGCTGGCCGATCAGGACCAGAGCGGGCAACCGCTGACGCCGTGGCTGTTGCACTTGGGGATATATGCCTATCGCCGGGATTTCTTGTTGCGGTTGACTAAGATGCCGCCGTCGCGGTTGGAGCAGTTGGAGAAGCTGGAACAACTTCGGGCCTTGGAGGCGGGAGCTTCGATTCTGGTGCAGGTAGTGTCAGAGCGTTCAGTTGGAATCGACACGCCCGCCGATTATGCTCAGTTCGTCGCCAAGCACCGGCGATAAGTCCGTGGGATAGGCTTCCAGCCTGTCATCACCGTGGGATAGGCTTCCAGCCTGTCATCTTCATGGATCGACAGGCTGGAAGCCTATCCCACTTACCGAATCCATCACGCGGGGGACGCATGCGTCCCCCGTTGTCTTTTGAAGTTGCGGCGATTCCGACTCGGCCACGGGATCGCGACGGAGACTCGACCATGAGCATCACCAAAACCAAGCACATTTTCGTGACCGGTGGCGTCGTGAGTTCCCTGGGCAAGGGACTGACGGCAGCTTCACTCGCGATGCTGCTGGAGCGGCGCGGTCTGCGCGTGCGGATGCAGAAGCTCGATCCGTACATCAATGTCGACCCGGGCACGATGAGCCCCTATCAGCATGGCGAGGTGTACGTTCTCGACGATGGGGCCGAAACCGACCTCGATCTGGGGCATTACGAGCGTTTTACCAACAGCCCGTTGTCGCGGAAATCGAACTCCACCACAGGGCGGATTTACCTCAACGTGATCGAGAAGGAACGCCGCGGCGCGTACCTGGGTGAGACGGTGCAGGTCATCCCGCATATCACAGACGAGATCAAGCGTGCCGTCCTCGATTGCGGCGGCCCCGATGTCGATGTGGTCATCACTGAACTCGGCGGAACCGTCGGCGACATTGAGGGGCAGCCGTTCCTCGAAGCGATCCGCCAAATCCCCCTCAAGATCGGCAAGCAGAATTGTCTGTTCATCCACCTTACCTTGCTGCCATACCTCAAGGCCGCCAAGGAAGCCAAGACCAAGCCCACCCAGCACAGCGTCGGACAGTTGCGGCAGATCGGGATTCAACCAGACATCCTGATCGTCCGCACCGAGAAGCCGCTCGGCGGAAATTACGCGGAGAAGATCGCCCTGTTCTGCAACGTGGAACAGCGGGCCGTCATCGAAGAGCCCGACAGCGTGAACTCGATCTACGAGGTGCCGCTCGGGCTGGCTGCTTCCGGGTGCGATGAACTCATCCTGGAAAAGCTGCAACTGACAGCCGGGGAGCTGAATCTGGACGACTGGAAGGAGATGGTCCAGAAGATCATCAAGCCGGATCATCATGTCACGATCGGGGTGGTGGGCAAGTACATCGAGCACCGCGATGCGTACAAATCGATCTACGAGTCGCTGGCTCATGGAGGCATCAAGCACTCGACCCGCGTCTCATTTCGCCGGATTGAATCGGATGATCTGAGCGAGGCCAATGCCGAAGGACTGCTCGGCGGGTTACACGGAATCCTGGTCCCGGGCGGGTTCGGGCATCGCGGGATCGAAGGCAAGATTGAGGCCATCCGGTATGCGCGGATGAATGAGATCCCCTACTTCGGGGTCTGCCTGGGGATGCAGACGGCGGTGATTGAATTCTCGCGGAACGTCGCGAACCTGACGGGAGCCAACAGCACCGAGTTCGACGACGGGACGCTGCACCCGGTGATCTGCCTGCTCGAAGCCCAGCGAGAAGTGAAGGAGAAGGGGGCCTCAATGCGGCTGGGATCGCAGCCGTGCATTCTGGTTCCCGGCTCGAAGGCTGCGATCGCCTACGGCCAAACCGAGATCCACGAACGCCACCGCCATCGCTACGAGTTCAACCCAGCCTACCGCGAGCGGCTCGAAGCGGCGGGCCTGCGGATCACTGGCAACAGCCCCGATGGCACGCTGGCCGAAGTGGTCGAACTGCCGAATCATCCATGGTTTGTGGGGGTCCAGTTCCACCCCGAGTTCAAGTCGAAGCCCCTGGCCCCGCACCCGCTGTTCGCGGGCTTCGTCGAAGCGGCACTGCACAAGATGCAGAACCGGTCGCTGGGATAGTGTCTGTTGACTCGCCAAAGCCCAGGGGTTGCAACCCCAGGGCTTTTTTGGAATTCGCGAATGACCACCACACCACCCTACGATGCCGTTCTCTTCGTCTCCTTCGGCGGTCCCGAAGGTCCAGACGACGTACTCCCGTTTCTGGAGAACGTGCTGCGCGGGCGGAACGTCCCTCGGGAACGGATGCTCGAAGTCGCCGAGCACTACCAACACTTCGGCGGTATCAGCCCGATCAATGCCCAGACTCGTGATCTGATCGCCGCCGTCGAGACCGATTTGAAAGCCAGTGGCCTCTCGATCCCGATCTACTGGGGCAACCGCAACTGGACACCCCTCCTGCCCGACACCATGCAGCAGATGGTCGCTGCCGGAGTCAAAAAGGCCCTCGCGTTTGTCGTCTCGGGCTACAGCTCCTACTCCGGCTGTCGGCAGTATCGCGAGAATCTGTTGGCCTGCCAGAGCCAGATCGGTGAGGCCGCTCCGCAGATCGACAAGATCCGCACCTTCTACAACCACCCCGACTTCATCGCCGCCAGCGCCGACCGCATGCGGGCCGCTGTGCAGCAGATCCCGGCTGAGGCCCGCTCGCGAGTGCGCGTGGCCTACACCGCGCACAGCATCCCCACCTCAATGGCCAGCAGCTGTCACTACGAACAACAGTTGAGAGAGACCTGCCGCCTGGTCTCCGAGGCGATCGGCATCGACGCCGCGCGTTGGCAACTCGTGTACCAAAGCCGCTCAGGCCGCCCGCAAGACCCGTGGCTGGAACCCGACATCTGCGACCATATTCAACAACTGCACACCGACGGCGTCCGCGAACTGATCGTCATGCCGGTCGGGTTCCTGTCCGACCACATCGAGGTGCTGTACGACCTCGATGACGAAGCTGCCAAAGCCGCAGCCGGATGCGGGATGCAGATGGTCCGCGCCCAGACAGTCGGCACGCATCCGCTCTTCGTGCAGATGATTCGCAAGCTGATCCTGGAGCGGATGTCGCCCGACTTCCCCAAAGAGGCCATCGGCCAGTACGGCCCGAACTGGGATGTCTGCGCGGTCGACTGCTGCCCGGCTCCGGTCCGCCGGCCCGTTTAGCTGCGACGCGAAGTCTTCGTAGTGGAGCTTCCCCTCGCTACGATCGGGTGCCACCCGGCTAAGCAGAGCATAGAGGACAGGCGTCCCCAAGACGGGGCTCTCATCCTTATACACAACTCGGCGAGGCCAGGGCATGGTAGGCGGCCCAGGCTAAGCTGAAGTCGAACACGCGGCGGAGGCCGCGCCACATCACTTCGGTGCCGGGAGGGCCGTCGTGTTTGCGGCCCAGATAGCCGCCCAACTGGGCGACTTGGC
>JAYTWO010000425.1:0-11278 GCA_043743415.1 Planctomycetota bacterium | reverse complement strand
GGATTTCGGTGGGTATGCTGATGAACTTCATGACTTTTCGGATTGCCAAATTGGATGCTCAGTCCAGTGATTTGTCAGTCCCATTCGATTGAAAGCGTGAGCGACCACCGGCATGGTCGAAATGTGTCGTTCGATTCGACACTTCCAATCTCCTGCAAACGAGGACATTGATGGTATTTCTGTGAGCAGTTTTCGCAAAATAAGCAGCGTTGAGTACAAGTGCTGATTACTGGGCAACAGGGGAGGTTGCCACGCTTTGAATGGCGGCAAGTCCGGTTTAATCGCCCAAATTCGATCCCACAGTCGGGAGTGATGCGCACACAGATTCCGGACGTAAGAACAGTGGTGGACCCATGACGGCAGGAAGGTTGACTGAATGCGGTACCGTGCGGCGATTCGTCGAACGTTTGTGTTGTGCATGGCCTCCAACATGCGAGAGAGTGTGCCAAACGACATGATCTCTGTGGCCACCCAAACTGGGAGATCGGGAAATTCTGCGTATGTGTTTTTGAAGTGGTCGACAAAGATTTCCCGTGATCTCGTTGACTCCCGATGCAGGTCCTTCAGCCATTTGCCGTGGCTGAAGGTTCCAGGTCTGGGTGCCGTCTTTGTACCCGGTGGCGATTGGCGAAGGGGTGAATTGAAGAAGTTGCCAGGGTTGGTGTGCCCGAACGCTCCGTAGGTACTTCCAAACTCATGGGCAATGGCCGACCGGAGGTCGACCTCAACGATTTCCAATGCTTCGGTGATCAGGTCACGTAGAGTAAGATCAAATTGATAAAGATCGACCACGTGTTGGAACTTCGTTCCCTTGACGAATTCGTGACGTTCGGATTCGAATGAAAGACAGTACCCACTGAACCGAAAGTAGCTCAAGTGTGAAAGAAATTGCTCGGCGACAACAGGATCTTCAACGATCAGCCCTCGCCTCTGGAGTATCTCCACTTGCTGCGAGCAGGATGTCCAAGGCTTGTCGAAAGGCCTCAACACTGATTTGGCCCACCTTTGCTTCTCCAGAAACTTTGGAGAGCATCAAAAAAAAGAACTCGCCCTTGATGTACGTCACCGTAAAACGGGAGAGGTACGGCGAGTGTGTTGAGGAAATTGTAGAAGGTGTTGTCAATCGATGCAATCCAGCGAATCCAAGCGAATCCAGCCTATCAAGATCTTTTTGACGATTCCACATTCCGACTTGAAGGGATTTGCCATAATCGATGGGGATCAATGTCTTCGCACATCCCTGTGCGATTGGTTGCGCTGCAAGTTTGACGTTACGCAACATCCAACTGGAAAACACCTTATGTATATAGTTTGGTTGTAAGGTCGGAGATCGACCGTCGGTTGGGAACGACACATCCACTCAGGTTGATGCAATGAAGTGCTGGGGCAATTCTCACATGACTGTCCACTCACAAGACCTGCATTTCGGGGTCCCGATACCGTTGGATTTACCCGTACATATTGACCGTTGAAACCATTTCAATGCAAACCAAGCCTTCACACCCACCTTGACACAGCAATGGGAGTTGATATGTTCGATAGGTGATTAGAATCGGCAAACTCACCCGATCGGGGGGATTGTCGATCTTGCGACTCAAATCGGCTGAGTTCGTGGCCGTCACACGCCCGGGATTCAGGGAGCACACGATGCGAATGATGCACAAAACACTGGCGATTCTCCCGTTGCTGTTGGCGGGATGGTTGCCCTCGTTGGCATTTGGACTGGATCTGGGGCCGGTGGAGTCCCTCCAGTTTGAGACGCTGCCGGGGCAGTTTACTCTGCGAGGCCCAGATGCTCGGATGCAGGTGCTGGTCACCGGGGTGCATGCCCAGGGACGGCTCTCGGATGTGACGCGCTCGGTGACATTCACCTCGGAACCGACTGGAATCGTCTCCATCGACGCCACCGGCATCGTCAAGCCCGTCTGCGACGGCTCCGCCAAGATCATGGCCACAGCCAACGGCAAGACCGCTCAGTTCGCCATTGATGTCAAAGACTTCGGCCACCCGGCGGACATCAGCTTCCCCAACCAGATTACGCCGATCTTTACCAAGCTCGGCTGCAACAGTGGTGGCTGCCATGGCAAGGCCACCGGCCAGAACGGGTTCAAGCTGTCGCTACTCGGGTTCTATCCCGAGGACGACTTCGAGTTCCTCAAGAACGAGGCCCGTGGTCGCCGCACCAACGTCTCCTCCCCGGCTCGCAGCCTGCTGCTCACCAAGCCCGTCGGCCAGTCGCCACACGGTGGCGGCAAGCGGATGGAAGTCGACAGCGACGAGTACCGGCTCCTGGCCCGCTGGGTCGGGCAGGGCATGCCGTGGGGCGACAAGGCTGCTCCCACCGTGGCTGGCATCAGTTGCTTGCCCGCTGCCCGACTGATGGAACCCAAGCAAGACCAGCAGATCGCGTGCTTCGCGACCTATACGGACGGGACCGTTGAGGATGTGACCCGCATGGCCCTGTACGAGCCGAACGATCCGGAACTGGCCGAGAGCGCCAAGTCGGGGCTGATTCATACGCTCGATCAAACCGGCGAAGTGGCGATCATGGCCCGCTATCAAGGACAGGTCTCGACCTTCCGGGCTACGGTGCCGCTCGGCGTGGCGGTCACCAAGACTCCACCGGTCCGCAACTTCATCGACGAGGCGGTCTTCAATAAGCTCAAGCTGTTGGGCCTGCCGCCGTCGGAACTGTGCGATGACAGTACGTTCCTCCGCCGGGTGTCAATCGACATCGCTGGTCGGATGCCGACTGAGGAAGAGGTCCGCCAGTTCCGCGAGGACACCGACCCGGCCAAGCGAGACAAGCTGATCGACCGGCTCCTGGAAAGTCCCGGCTATGCGGACTACTTCGCGAACAAGTGGAACTTGGTTCTCCGCAACAAGCGGAAGCAGGAAGGCGACGCCGAAGGCACGTACGCCTTCCGGCAGTGGCTGTGGGACAACCTGTATGAGAACAAGCCGTACGACCAGATGGTCGGCGAACTGTTAACTGCTTCGGGTGATTCGAGCTTCAACCCACCGGTGATCTGGTATCGCGAGGTGACCCAGGTCAACGAAGAGGTCGAGGACGTGGCCCAGCTGTTCATGGGACTCCGCATCCAGTGTGCCCGCTGCCACCATCACCCGTTCGAGAAGTGGAGCCAAAACGACTACTACGGTCTGTCGGCGTTCTTCAGCCGAGTCGGTCGCAAGGACCGCATGGCTGGCATGAACACCCAAGCCCGCGAGAAGCGAGTGTTCCACAACGAAGGGGTCGCGATCGCGAATAACCCCCGCAACGGCCAGAACCTCAAGCCGACCGGGCTCGGCAGCCCGGCCCTCGACATCCCGGCGGATGTCGATCCCCGGCATCAACTGGTCGGCTGGCTGACCGCCAAGGACAACGCCTTCTTCTCGAAGGCCCTCGTCAACCGCTACTGGAAGCACTTCTTCGATCGCGGGATCGTCGAGCCGGAAGACGACATGCGGGAGACCAACCCGCCGTCGAATCCGGAACTGCTGGCTGGCTTGGCGAAGCACTTCGCCGACACGAACTACGACCTCAAGGGACTCGTGCGGACGATCTGCCAATCGTCGACCTACCAACTGAGTGCGCTGCCGAACGAGCATAATCAGAAGGACAAGAAGAACTTCGCCCGCTACTACCCGAAGCGGCTGACGGCTGAAGTCCTATACGACGGCTTCCATCAGGTGACCAACACCACCGAACGCTTCAACGGCATGCCAGAAGGGACGCTGGCGATCCAGTTGCCCGATGCGACGGTGGCTCCGTACTTCCTGAAGGTCTTCGGCCAGCCGCAAGGGGACAGTGCCTGCGAATGCGAACGCTCGCAAGAGGCGAACCTCGCCCAAAGCCTGCACCTCCTTAACAGTGCTGAAGTCCAGAACAAGGTCAGCTCCGGCAGTGGACGCGCCGCCAAGCTGGCCAACGAGAAGGATCGCCCCCACGAGGAGAAGATCCGCGAGCTCTACCGCTGGGTCTACTCCCGCGATCCCGAGTCGGACGAGCTGGGCATCGCCCTGGCCCACATCGAGAAGCACAAGGACAAGCCCCAGGTGGCCTTCGAGGACATCGTCTGGGCGCTGGTGAACACGAAGGAGTTTCTGTTCAACCATTGATAGCAAGTAGGATGGGCAATCCTGCCCGTCCCCGCACACCCAACGACTCACGAACGACACGATCACTCATTCGAAAGGCAGGCCCACTGGATGTTCAACCGTCCCGCACCTCCCGGCTTTCGAGGGTTCGATCCGCACGGGGAGTTTCGCTATTACGAACGCCACCTGCCCCATTGGCGTCAACCGGGAGCGACGTACTTCGTGACGTTCCGGCTGGCGGATGCGTTGCCTCAATCTGTTCTGTGGGAGTTGAGACGCATTCGACGAGAACTCGCCAGACTTGGGGATCATCCCAGTAGCGTGGATCTCCGTGAGCGTTATGAGCGCGATGTCGCTCGCCGATTCGAGGGTTCGCTCGACGAAGGACATGGGCGATGCGAGTTGAAAGACGCCCTCAACGCGTCGATTGTCCGGAAGTGTCTCCTGTTTGGGCATGGCCAGGAACACTTCCTCGGCTGCGGCGTCATCATGTCGAATCACTGTCATGTTGTGATTTGTCCCCGGCAGGGGTTCGAACTGGAAGACATCTTCCAGAAGATCAAAGGGATCTCTGCACGGGAGATCAATCAACGAACTTTGCGATCGGGCGCCCTTTGGGAACAGGAAGCCTATGATCGAATTATTCGTGACGAAGAACATCTCCATCGAGTGATCCAGTACATCGGTCGAAATCCCGTAAAGTGTGGCCTCACACTCCCCTATGAGTTCCGCTGGGTGCATCCCGAGTGGAAGGCAGCCGGGTGGGACTTCATGGATGTTGATCCTGATGGCCCCAGCCCTACAGGGTGATGGAATCGCTGTCAGATTCCTCCGCGTCTGTTCCCACACGGGGACGGGCAGGATTGCCCATCCTACTCTCGCCCACCTCATCATGACCCACCGCACCCTCCTCCTCGCGGCGCTCCTCTTCCCGGCCCTCGCCCAGGCCCAACTCCCGCAACCCCGGCTCTACTCCGTCTACCCCGCTGGGGTCCAGGCGGGGCAGATTGTGGAGGTCACGATCACCGGTGGCGACGATCTCGAAGAGATCAACTCGCTCATCTTCGACCACCCCGGGCTCACTGCCGTTCCGAAAACCAATGAGCAGCAGCAACCGGTCGACAAGGTCTTCACGGTCACCGCAGCTGCGAATGTTCCGGTCGGTCCGCATGAGGTGCGATGCAAAGGGCTGTGGGGAGTGAGCAACGCCCGGCGGTTCTATGTGGGATCGCGGGCGCAGGCCAATGAGGTCGAGCCCAACAACGCCCTCGACAAGGCCATGCCGCTCACCATCGGCACCGCGATCCAGGGACGCATGGATGGAGCAGCCGATGTCGACCTGTTCAAGTTCACGGGAACGGCGGGGCAGCGGCTGGTGATTGAAGTTGCAGCTGACCGGATCGACTCGAAACTCAAGCCGAGTGTTGAGGTCTATGACGGGTTGATGAAGCGTCGGCTGACCGCGATCCGAGGCGATGGGAACTCCGACCCGGCCTTGGTGTTCGATGTCCCGGCCAATGGAGATTACCTGCTAAAGTTCAATGACGGGGCGTTTCGCGGCGGGCCGGAACACTTCTATCGGCTCGATGTGCATCAGGCCCCGTACGTGGCCTTCGTCTTCCCGCCGTCGGGCCTCGCCGGGCAGACGGTCAAGTTCTCGGTCTACGGCTACAACCTCCCCGGCGGGCAAAAGGTCAACTTCCCTGGGTACAAGTCTCCGATCGAAAAACTCGATGTCGACATCGCCATCCCCGGTGACTCAGCGGCTCTGCAACTGCAGGACCGCACGACCTCACTGATGTCGGCGATCGATGCCTTCAGCTACCGCCTGGCGAGTCCGAATGGGGTGAGTAACTCCGTCTCCATCGGCATCGCGCAGGCCCCCGTGGTCGTCGAGACCGAACCCAACAACGACCCGACCAAGGCTCAATTGGTCCCGGTGCCGAGTGAGGTCGTCGGCCAGTTCGCCGAGGTACGAGACATCGACACCTTCACCCTCGAAGCCAAGGCCAAGAATGTCCTGTACATCGAAGCCTACGGTCAGCGTCTCGGCCAGACGATCGACCCCTACTTCACCATCGACCGCGTCGAGGTCGATCCCCAGGGGGTCGAGAAACTCCAACGCATCGCTGCTCCCGACGACGAGCCGACCAACCCGCTGGCCAACCAGTACGATGTCCGCAGCGACGACCCGGTGCAGCGGCTGGAAGTCCCCACTGATGGCAAGTATCGCATCACCCTTCGCGACCGCTTCGGTGAGTCACACGGGTCAGCGGCCAACGTCTACCGGCTCTCCATCCGTCAGGAGACGCCCGACTTCCGGCTCGTGGCACTGCCCGCTTCGCCGACAGCAGGTGCAGCGTGGTCGATGGCCATGCGAAAGGGTGACACGTACGCGATGCAGGTGATCGCCTTTCGCCGCGATGGGTTCAACGGCCCGATCGATGTGGCCGCTCTCGACCTTCCGGCCGGAGTCGAGTGCGTTGGAACGACGATCCCGGACGGGGTGCCGCTGGGACTGTTGACGTTCCGCACGAAGCCCGATGCGGCTGAGGGGTGGTTCAAGTTCCGCATTGAGGGGAAGGCCAAGGTCGAAGACCCGCGTCTGGCCCGCGCGGTGGTGGCTGCGAATGCGGCGATCCCCGAGGCCGAGAAGCCGCTGCCGAACCTGCAAAAGGTCATCGACGAAGCGGCCAAGAAGACCCCGCCCGCGCAAGAGGCCCTGACCAAGGCGGAAGAGGCTCTCAAGGCCAAGACCGATGACGCGGGACTCATTCAGCAACGGGACCAGGCCAAGGCGGCGCTCGACGCGGCCCTCGCCGCCGAGCAGAAAGCCAAGGACGATCTCGCTGCCGCTCAGAAGAACGTCACCGATTTAAAGGCTGCTGCCGATCAAGCCTCGAAGGCGAGTATCGCGGCGATTCGCGAGTTGACTCATCCCGGTCGCGCGGGGGAGATCGCCTGGACGGGGGCCAACAATGTGCCTTCGGTGGGGCGTGTCCGGGGAGACTTCGCGATCTCGATCCTCGCTGAGTCCGCGCCATTCCAGATCGTCGCCGACCCGATCAAGATCGAGGTCCACCAGGGCCGTCAGATCCTGGTTCCGGTCAAGCTGGAGAAGCGGGACGGCTTTAATGACAAGGTCACGCTCAACACGGCCGGGATGAAGCCGAACGCCAATATTGATGCTCCGAACGTGGCCGTAGAGAAGGACCAGACCGAGACCACTTGGCGACTCTATGTAAAGGACAACGCCCTGCCGGGGACGCACTCGATGTGGCTGACCTCAACGGGGGCGGTGCCCTATCGCCGCAACCCGGCCAAGGCTGACCGCCTCAAGGCCGAGTTCGATGCAGTCACGGTGACGGCCAAGGCCGCTGCCGACTTGGTTCCGCCCGCGACGACCGCCAAGAACGAAGCGGTCACCAAGGCGACGCAGATGGCCGAAGCCTTGAAGAAGGCGACTGCCGAGCAGGTGGTTGCTAAGAAGGCGATGGACGACAGCAAGGCGGCCTCGGACAAAGCGGTCGCCGCTCAAGCCGAAGCCGAGAAGCTGGCGGCTGCCGCTGCAGAGGTCGTGAAGACCGCTCAGACGGCTTTCGATGCCGCGAAGACTGCGTCGGATGCGGACGCCGCCAACGAGGAACTTAAGAAGGCTCTGGCCGCCGCGGAAGAAGCACTCAACAAAGCGAAGGTTGCCGCTGAAGCTGCTGAGAAGGTCAAAGTTGATGCGACGAAGGCCGCAACTGATGCGGCGACAGTATTGGCCACTGCGACGGAGACCCTCAAGAAGGCCGATGAACTGGTCGTGAAGTCGACCGCCGATGACAAGGTCACTCAAGAAGCCAAGACCGCAGCCGAGGCCGACGAGAAGGCCAAGACCGACGCGGCCAAGGCTCTGGAAGACAAACGCAAAGCCGCCGAGAAAGCCTCGACCGACCATGCGACCGCCTCGAAGGCCAACAACATCAACTTCACGCCGCCCGCCGTGCCGGTGATCCTCATCGTGAAACCGGCCCCGCTCAAGCTGGCTCCCAATGTCCCCAACGGTGGGAACATTAAGAAGGGGGACAAGCTCGAAGTGAAGGTCGGCATCACGCGTCAGAACGGGTTCACCGGACCGGTCGTGTTGTCGCTCCCGCTGCCACCCGGAGTCGCGGGTCTGGCCGCCGCCGAAGTGACCATCCCCGCAGACATGAACGAAGGACTGCTGACGATCACCGCTGCCGGGGACGCCAAGGACGGAGCCCAGGCGAACCTCGTTGTGCGGGGCAAGGCCGACTTCAGTGGGGAGGCCCTCGTCGAAGTACCCATCACGATCAACGTGCAACCGTAGGACGGGCTTTCCAGCCCGTCCCCGTGGAGCATCAGCCGCCAGAACGAGCCCGCGTGGGCAGCGGGGGGCGGCTCCGTTTCACTCACCCATCAGCCTTGACAACGCCGATCGGGACGGCCTGGAAAGGCCGTCCTACCCCGACCTCCACTTATTTCGATCTGCCATGACCTACAAAACCCTCCTCCACACACTCCTCGCCTCGTCCCTCGCCGCCTCGGCGTACGCTGCCGATTCGGCGATCGCCCCCGCCGACCCGGCGTTGGGCCGACCGGTCGAGTTCTACACGGACGTATTCCCGATCTTGGAGGCGAAGTGCCTGGCGTGTCACAACGTCTCGACGAAGGAGAGCGATCTCGTTCTCGAAAACGTCGCCGCCATCCTCAAGGGGGGAGCCAGCGGGCCAGCGGTTGTCGCGGGCAAACCGGACGAGAGCCTGATCTACACGTCGGCTGCGCGGAGTGCGGACCCCGCGATGCCACCACTCCCCAACAAGGCCGAGGCCAAGCCGCTCACCCCACGCGAGGTCGGCATCTTCCGCAAGTGGATCGAAGAAGGAGCCAAGACCGGCACAGCTGCCCCGCCCAGCAGCGACATCGCATGGCGACCGATCTCCGACACGATCACCTCGATCTACAGCGTGACCGTCTCGCCCGACCAGCGGTTCGTCGCCGCCGGTCGCGCGAACCGGGTCTTCATTTACGACCTGCCTCAGCAGAAGGAAGCCGCCCGACTGACCGATTCGAAACTCCTGTCAATCGTGCAGGACGGGAAGCCGCTGTACGGTCCCGGCACGGCTCACCGCGACTTCGTGCATTCGATGGCGTTTAGTCCGGATGGCAACCTGCTGGCGACCGGGAGTTTCCGCGAGATCAAGTTGTGGGAGCGTGTGGCGACGGCACCGACCGCGAAGTTCGAGCCGGGGGCACCGATCCTCTCGACGACCACTTCCGCCGAGGATGCACTCGCCGCCTTGACGCTCAACAACAACACCGTGCGGCTGTTCAATCTCCAGAACGGCCAGCCCGGCGCGACGCTGACCGGCCACACCGCCGCGATCAAGGCGACCGCTTTCTCTCCGGATGGCAAGGTCATCGCCACCGGTTCCGAGGATGGCACGCTCCGCACTTGGAACAGCGAGAACGGCCAGTTGATCGCCCAAATGCCGGTCCCGTCCCCAGTGACTTCGCTGGTGATGAACAAGGACGGCACCCAGCTCATCGCCGGGCATGCCGACAATGCGATTCGCATTTGGGCGCTGCCCGTGGCTCCGGCTGCCGACGCCAAGGAGCCACCTCCGGCTCCGATGCCGGTCAAGGAACTCAAGGGGCACGGCGGGCCGGTGACCTCGCTGGTGCTGCTGACTGCCTCGAACGAAGTGGCTTCGGGGAGTACCGATGGAACGGTGCGAATCTGGAACCTCGACAACGGCTCGGCGGGGTTCAACCAGAACCTCGGCTCACCGGTCACGGGGATCGCGGTCTCCGCCGATGGACAGACGATCGCCGGTTCGGGCGAAGGCAACCTCGCCCGCGTCTGGCTACGTAACGGTCAGATGAAGTGCGAGGTCAAGGGCGACCCCAACCTCGACAATCAAGTGCTGTTCCTGACCGATGAGTCGACGGTCGCCAAGAGCAAAGTGACTCTCAACGACACAGCTGCCAAGGAAGCCGAGAAGGACATCACCGGTCGCGAGGAGTCGCTCAAGAAGGCCAATGAGGCGAAGCCGAAGGCCGAGATGGCCGTCGTCGAACAACAGAAGAAAGTCACCGAAGCTGAGCCCAAGGCCAAGGCGGCGACCGATGCCCTGGCAGCGAAGCCCGAGGATGCGGGGCTGAAGAAGGCCAAGGAGGACGCCGATGCGGCCCTCAAGAAAGAGAACGATGCCCTCCAGCAGACCAAGGACGGCGTCGTCTCTGCCGACCGCGCGATCGTGCTGTCGCAGCAGTCGCTCGACAACTCGAAGAAGCGGTTCGAGGAACTGAAGGCCAGCCTCGTCGTTCGCCAAGCCGAAGCCGCCAAGGCCGAAGAGACGCTCAACGCCGCCAAGACGCTGGCCCAGATGTCGCCCAAGCCGCAGCGGTCGGTGGCCCTGTCTCCCGATGGGCAGGTTCTCGTCACTGCGGGCGATGACAACGCCATCCGCTTGTGGCATGCTCAGACCGGGATGCCGTTGCAGGCGCTCACCGGGCACACCGCTCCGGCGTCGACGTTGCGGTTCCTGGGCAGCGGAGCATTGCTGTCGAGTGGGGCCGACCAGACAGCGCTGGTGTGGGATGTGAAGCCGCAGTGGAAGCTGGCGGCGACGCTCGGTGCCAAGGCCGACAACTCGCTGGATCTCAGTGCGTCACCGCACGCGGACCGCGTGTTGTGCCTGGCCTTCAGCCCGGACGGGACGAAGCTGGCCAGTGGCGGCGGCGATCCCTCACGGTCGGGGGAGTTGATCCTGTGGAACGTCGCGGGCCGAGCGGTCGAGCGCGTCATTCCCGATGCCCATAGCGATACGGTGTACGATGTCGAGTTCTCCCGCGATGGCCAGCTGCTGGTGAGCGGAGCAGCTGACAAGTTCGTCAAGGTGTTCGAAGTCGCCAGCGGCAAGTTCGTGCGGTCGTTCGAAGGGCACACGAACCATGTCCTCGGCGTCTCGTTCAAATCGGACGGCAGCAACCTTGTCAGTGCCGGAGCTGACAATGCCATCAAGGTCTGGAACTTCGAGACCGGCGAACAGATTCGCACAATCGCCAACGCCACCAAGCAAGTCACCGGGGTCAACTACATCGGTGTCTCCGACAACATTGTCAGCTGTAGCGGCGACAAGAACGTCCGGTTCTTCACCGCCACGAA
>JAYTWO010000424.1:0-4614 GCA_043743415.1 Planctomycetota bacterium | reverse complement strand
GAGGGGTTTCAACGCCGGGACAATGCCGCCGAACGAAAACGTGACACGGAATAGACCGACGAACGCAACTCTCTTTCGCCAGCGATTCCGTGTCGCCGGACCGGACTACCGGCTCCGCCATCCAACAGGCTGGTCCGTAGCGGGTGGCGGGGTGGCCCAGACGCTGCTTTGAGCGTCTGGGTTGTGCAACAACAAGAGGTGACAGAGGTGCATCCGCAGTGAGAATCAAGTGTCATCGACTGCCTCCTGTGCCTGCGTCACCCAGACATCCAAAGCGATGTCTGGGCCACCCCGCGGGATGCGAAGTCTGGCCGCTGGCCTTACTCCACCGTCTCGAACTACTCAATTCCAACGTCACTCCCCCCGACTTCGCTGGCGAGGACTTCCAGGTCGAAGTTGTCGTGCATACAGCGGCACGAGAAATAGAAGACGACGAACGTGGCAGTGGAGAGCAGGGTCAATCCCCCGGCCACTACACCGGCTGCAACATGATTGAAGGGTTGAGGCAGGAGGCCACTGACCATGCTCATGCCAATGTTGATGGCCCCGAGAATCAACCCCAGTACGAATGCGGTTCCCATGTTCCCCTTCATGAGGGCCTTGCTGCGTGTCATCGCGGGAGCGCCATTGAGAGATTCCAGAATCGTGACATGTTGAGCCAGCATGAACCAGAACGCGAATAGGATGCCGGGGATAATGAGCAGGATGAATCCTCCCATGATCGCGAGGCCCGTTAAAATGGTCGTCCACAGCAAAGCGGGAAAACGCCGAATGGCGTGTCCGAAGCATTCGCCCAGAGAGATATCCCGTCCCAAATAGGTCCGAGCAGCGGCATACACCACAGCTGCGTTCGACAAGGGGATGATCACGAATGCGAACAGCATGAGACTGCCCATCAGCAGCAGGGACAATCCCAAGGAGACCTGCGGGGGTTGGCCAGGTTGAGGCTGAACTTGCTGAGTCAGGATTCCGATCAAGATATTGATCGGGATCACCGTCAGTCCCATGATCCCCATCAGCAATCCGAACTTGTCACGCACCAGTCCGATCCCCTGATCCAGAACTTCCCCCAACGACAGTGTCTTGATTTGGTACTTCATGAATTGGCCTTCACGCAAGATGTTCAGAGTGTCAACACAAGAGTGAAGTCCCGAGTGGACAATCCCTCTGCTGGCATTTGTCCTTCATCGACAGCCAGGTTGTCAACCCAAGCACAATGCCTCGGGACGGGGTCTGCCCACGATCCCTGGCAACCCGAAATCTTGGCCAGTCCTGGGATTGGCCAATCGAGGTGCCATTGGCCGCTGTCTTGCAGGGGGGGCAGGGCGGCGGTGGATTCGGCGGTGGGCGTGTCCCAACGGCGGTCGCTCACGTCGTTCAGCAGGCGGTCGGCGTGCTTCTTTTTCGCGGGGCTGCGGAGGGTGGCTCGCCACTTCGTCAGGGATTCCCAGGCCGCCTCGAACGCGGCTCTGATAAACTCGTGACCCGCCACCCTCACCGGCTCCTCGGAATCATTAATCAAGAACAGTTCCGGAATAATAATCGGATTTAATAACGTAAGACGGACTTCCAGTCCGTCATTAGACAGGACGGACTAGAAGTCCGTCCTACGTGTTGCAATTCCGCATCTGATGCCGGGACAACTCCTCAGTGACATGTCGGATTCCAGCGCAGCCCCCTCTTTCGATCAACCATCAACCATCAACCATCAATACTCCCACGTCAACTGCCCGCCGGCCAGGAAGCGGTCCGTCCGGAAGTTGCGGTTCTTGGTGTGGAAATCGTCGTATTGACTGACCAAAGCCGCAGACAGGCCGTGGTCGAAGTACTTCCGCAGCTCGGCCCCCGTTCGGAAGATGTGGGTGTTACGGCTGGGGGCGGCTGTGAAGTCGTAGTAGTCGCGGTAGGCCCAGCCGCCGCGCGCGGTGAGTTGCAGTTTGGGGACAATGACGACGACGGCCTGGGTATACAACGAGACGCCGTTGTAGCGGAAATTAGTTCCCTCGGCATCGACGTGAGACATGTCGGCCCCCACGCGGATCGTGCGGAACTTCGACTCTCGACGCACAAAATCATGCAGCAGCCCGAGTGTGTTCGAGACCCCGTCTTGCGACGTGATGGTCGGATTGAGTCCTCGGTTCTTGATGTTATTGGAGTCGATCGACCAGTAGGCCGTCGTGATCTGTGTCGGCGTCCAGACGAAACCGATCGAGGTGGCCAGGGTGTTCCGGCGGCCAAAGGTATTGCCGCCGAACAGGTCATGTGTAAACGAGTAGGCCACACGCGGCTTGATCTGAATGTCGTCCCACTCGAACTGGGCGTCCGCGAATGCACCGGCTTTATAGCTTTGTAGATTAAACCGGTCGAAGTTCATTTCGTTGAGTGTGTAGTCGATGTCCAACGTGGGGCCGAAGCGGAATTGATCGGTGGCAATCGCAATATAGCGTGCCGACAACGAGGTGTTGGCCTGGGCACTGGCCAGATTCCCCATGAGGAGTTCCCGGCTGGACGAGGCCATCGAAACGTTGTCGTTCCACTGCGTCCCCAAGTCAATCCGCAGGTCGAGATCCTTTTTGAGAGTCTTCAAGAAGCTCTCCGTCTCCTCCTCGTCGCGGGGATCGCGAATCAGCGGAGCATCGTTCGAGCCGTCAAAGCTGCGGACTTCATAGCTGGCGGGGACGACTCCGCTGGTCTTCAGTTTTTCCAGGTTCATGCGGGCGGCGGTGGCGTACTCACTGTCGGGTGCAAGGTCGATCACCCTCTGCATGGCCCCAGCCGCTTGCTCATCTTCACTCAACTGCTGCGAGGCAATCCCGTAGTCGTAGAACGCAGCCGCGCTGAAAGGGTCGATCTTGACCGCCGTGTTCAGCGCGTTCATGGCCCCGGTCCAGTCCTCCCTCTGCATCCGCAACCGGCCCAACATGCGCCAGGCCGAGGCCTCCGACGGGTCGCGACGGACGCGTTCTTCGAGACCGGCTTCCATGGCCGAGAGGGCCTGTTCGGGGGTGGGGGGCTTGGCTTCGGGCGAATCGAAGGCAGAGGCCAATGGTGTACTCAGCCCAAGAGTCAGGGCCAGCAACCAAACGCCAAGACTGCGGGAGGCAGGAGCGAATGCCATCTTCGAATCCGGAAAATCGGGCGGGGGAGGAGAATTGACTGCACGGGGGCCGCACTTTTGGCCGATACAACCGATACAGGCAATACATGTTGACTCAAAACCCGTCCCACCATTCGCCAACCGGCAGCGATGGTGCATTGGCGTACGGAGATCGGCCATTTTCGGCAGGAGCTGCGGCTGTTTTGGCGATTTTCCAAGACCGCTCTTCTCGCTTTCGAAGCGGCAGGGGTAACGTCTCTCCCAGTGCGGAAGCCACTGCGACTGAGAACCTGCGACCTGACGAATCGATCGTCGGTACAGATCTCTCAGAGGCCCAGACCGATTGACGTATCGGTTTGGACCAACCGTCCCGACCTCGTCTGCCTTGCCACACCTGTCGACGCAGCAGCGGTTCTCAAGACCAGTGATTCCGTGTCTCCAAGTTGGTGGGTTTGTCTCCATTCTCCGCAGGATGCGGTAGGAGGTCTCGCATGAAGAAGTATGTGCTCAGTGCTGTCGTGACCAGTCTGTTCGTTCCGTTGGCGTACGCCATGGACGGTGGGGCGGCTCCGGCAGTCGAAGTCGAAGTGCCAGCGGTGGAAACACCGGCTGTGGATGAAGTCGCTGTGGAGGTCGGTGAAGTTCCCGTCGAGGTCACTACTCTCGAAGTGGAAGTCGTCATCGAAGAGCCGAAGCCCGAGGTCTGTCTGGATGTGGCCGAGGGAGTCCCCTTCGACCCGGATACCCAACCAAAAGAATACGCCGCATGGGTTGCGGAACAACCCGTCCTCGAACTGAGTGTCGATTGTCCCGTGGCCACCGATCACATCCCCGATCTGTGGATGCGTCGTGACTTAGTCATTGAAGTCGATCCGTTGACATTCTTCGTGGAAGGTGAAGCGCTCGGACTGTACCTGATCGATCAGACCATCGATGGCGAAGCCGTCGATCCCAACCTCGTCGATCTGGCCTCGCAAAGCGGTTTGCCGGTCGATGAGAACGGCAAGACCGCCGAAACCGAAGTCATCGATCTCTCCTTCCAGGACGGGGTCTCGAATTCGGTCGATGCCGATGGGAACCCGGTCATCCTCTACTTCGCCACAGCCTCGACCGGAGAGCTGCCACAGAGCGCTCCCGCTGGAGGAAGCGGAGAAGTGGAAGTGACCGCGATCGAAGACTCTCCAGTTCGCTCGCTGCACGGAGACATCCAGCCGAACTTCCGCAGTGGAACCACCGACCAAGGGGCCGAAGCTCTCGCAGCGTTCTCTGGCGGCGTGGTGGCCGAAGCTCCCGCCGAGGCCCAGTTGCTCAACGATGAGCAACGCAGTGCCGTGCGCGGTCTGCGGAGCGATGCAGAGCCTGTCAAGCCGCGTTCCGGCATGAGCAAGCTCCTCTCGAAGTTCCGCAAGCCGAAGGCCGAAGTGATCCAGGCTTCGGCCTCGGCGACGACCGACACCGTACTGTCGTCGAAGCTGGCCGAAGTCGACCGCCTGCGGGACACCGCCCTGCGGACCGGC
>JAYTWO010000423.1:0-10833 GCA_043743415.1 Planctomycetota bacterium | reverse complement strand
TACAGAGGTATGGCTCCGATGTCCAATCAACGGCGATCGAAGCAGACCCTTGGTCGAGAACCTCAGCCAGGGGCTGACACGCCATGGGCGCATCGGAGTCCAGGATATTCCTTGGCGGTTGCTTCCCAGCAGAGCCTGCCTCCGCTTCTCCTGGCAGGGGCATTGCAGCAGATCGCGGTATCTCCCTGCAACCATTGGACATCGGAGAGATGCCTTGAAAATCCAACCCCGCTTCGGGGCATCCCCAAAATAGTCGGATGAACCTAATTTACCCGTGGGATGGGCTTCCAGCCTGTCGTTTCACTTAAGAATGACAGGCTGGAAGCCTATCCCACGGGATTGTTTCATCCGCCGATCGCCGTAAGTATTTCGAGAGAAATCATTGCATTGCGGGGGCGATCCAGTCAAAATTGCGAGTTGGCCAGCACATACGGATCGGTTCACAAGTCCTGCTGCGGAGTCGAGTACCATGAAGAAAACGATGCTTTGTTTGTTGGTCGGTGCGTTTCTCGGTGTGACTGTCGGTGTCAGCGAGGCGAGGAATTGCGGTCGTCCGCAGAAATGTCGCACACAGAGAACGTCATGCCAGAAGACGTTGTGTTCCAGCTGCCCGCAGACGCAAAGCAATGTGTGTGCTCCCGCCAGCACGCCATGTTGCCCTGTTCAGGGAGCCGCGACGGATCCGGCCTCCGCCCTGCCGACCGACGGAACTGCGAAGCCTGAGACGCTCTCCCCATCGGCCGCGGACAAGGCGGACAAATAGGTTTGGGCTGGTGGCTGTCGGAAATCGAGGGGATGGCACGGACGCGATCGACGGACTCTCCAGTGATGTTGATCCGCTGTTCCGGGGGTCATGCGTGCATTGTCAATGGTGGGCAGTCCACTCCCCTTTTCACGGAGCGAGGCGTCTGATGAATTCCAGAAACTCAGTCTTGAGTGGTCAACCGCTGGGCTGGCTCGCTCGGACGTTGTTGTTGGTGTGCGTCCTGTGTTCAGGGACTCCGGTGGCAGTGGCCCAGGAGTCCGAGGCCGGGACGCGGCAGTTTGCGGTCGCGGTCGGCTTTCAGAATCAGAAGCTGTACGAGCAGGCGATCGATGAATGGCAGGTCTTTCTCAAGAAATTCCCCCAAGATCCGCGAGCGGACAAGGCCACGCACTATTTGGGAACGTGCCAGCTGCAGGCGAAGTTCTATCCGGCGGCAATTGCCACGTTTGAAGCGGTGCAGAACAAATACCCGAAGTTTGAGTCCCTCGATCAGTCGCTGCTGAATCTTGGGACGGCGTACTACAGCCTGGCGCAGCTTTCCAGGAAGCCGGAAGATTACGCCAAAGCCGAGAGAGGGTTCGGCAAGTTAGTCGATCAATTCCCGAAAAGCCCGCTGGTCGCCCGTGCGATCTTCTTTCGCGGTGAGAGCCTGTATCAGCAAAACAAGGTCGCCGAAGCTGCGAAGAGCTACGGCGATCTGATCCAGAACTATCCGCAGGCCGAACAGTTGGCGGATGCGTACTATGCCTTGGGAGTGTCGCAAGAGGCGCTCCAGCAAGGGAATGAGGCTCAAGCCACGTTCGCCAAATTTGCCGAGAAATTCCCCAAGCATGAACTGACGACCGAAGTCCGTATGCGACTGGCGGAGTTGCTGTTCGCCAAAGCCGACTACGCTGCTGCCCAGACGGTGTTCGCGCAGGTGAGCGCTGTCCAGGACTTCTCGCTGGCGGACACGGCGATGTTGCGACAGGCCCGCTGCTTGTACGAGCTCGGCCAGTATGAAGACGCGGGGACCATGTACTGGGATATGCCGAAGCAATTCCCGAATACGAAGTACTACGACACCGCAGTCGTGGCGGGGGCGAAGTGTTTTTACCTTCGAGGCCGGTACTCGGTCACACGCGGGGGGTTGGAGAATGTCGCCAAGCGCAATGGGCCGGAGGCTGCCGAAGCGAAGCAGTGGATTGCCAGGGCCTACCTCAAAGAAAAGAATCCCAAGCAGGCCCTGCTCGTGTTGGACGAAGCCATCCAGCAGCACGCCAACAGCCCCTCGCTGCCGCAACTGTTGCTGGCCCGAGCGGACACGCTGTATGAAATCCCCGATCGCCGGAAGGAGACCATCGCGCTGTATGCCGACTTTGCGGCCAAGTATCCGCAGGAGGAACTCGCGGCGCAGTCGCAGTACATGGCAGCGCTCACGGCGCTGGATGCCGATGATTATGCGGCGGCTCGCACTCTCAGCACTCAGTTCCTGACCGCGTTTCCGAATGACAAGCTGGTGCCCGATGTGCAGTTCATTGGAGCGGAAGCTCGCCTGTTATTGAAGGACTATGTCGAGGCCGATCGGTTGTATCACAGCTTCTTGCAGAAGGCACCGAATCACGCGAATGCGTCGCAAGCCAGGTTGCGATTGGCGTTGTCGCAACACCTGGCCGGAAAACATGCGGAGGCCGCTGCTGAGCTGCAGGCGATGATTGCAGCCTTGAAAGATGCCGGGATTCAGAGTGAAGCTCTGGCAATTCTGGGGCGTTGTCAGATGGCTCAAAATCAATTCGACCAGGCTTCGCAAGCGTTTGAACAATCTTTGCAGGTGAAGCCGGATCGCTCGCAATCCGACGAAACGCTGCTGCTGCTCTCCGACGCTTACCGTCGCCAGGGGAAGCCAGCCGAGGCATCGGGGCGACTCCAACTGTTGCTCAAGCAGTTCCCGAACAGTTCGCGGGCGGAAGAGGCGACGTTCCGCCTGGGTGAAGCGGCCTATGCCCAGAATGGTTTCGTGCAGGCCATCGCACTGTACTCGACTGTCATCAAGAACTGGCCGCAGGGGACGTTCGCACCGCATGCTCAGTACGGCCTCGGCTGGTCGTATTTGAAACGGGAAGAGTTCCAGAACGCCTCGGAGGCCATGACGACACTCGCGACGAAATACCCCCAGTCGGACCTGGTCCCGAAGGGTCTGTATGCGCGAGCCATCGCACGTTACCAGTTGAATGATCATGCGGGCGTGGCCACGGATGTGACAGCGTTCCTGCAAAGTCAACCGCCGAAGACTGACGTGCTGGATGCTCAGTACCTGCTGGGCCTGTCGCTCGCCGGGCAGCAGAAGTTTGAAGAGGCGGCCAAGACCTATGCGGCGATCCTGGCCAGCGACCCGAAATACGCCGGAGCCGACAAAGCGGCCTACGAACTGGGTTGGGCCTATGTCGAACTGGGACGGAAGCCGGACGCCGACGCGGCCTTCAGCCGGCTCGCCAAGGATTACCCCGCCAGTCCGCTGGCTGCCGAAAGTCTGTTCCGCGTGGCCGAATCGCATTACGACTCCGGCGAATTCATGGAGGCTGCGGCAATCTACACAGAAGCGCAGCAGCAAGCGGGCGCGAGTGACCTCGGCGAGAAAGCCATTCACAAGCTGGGTTGGAGTTACCTGAAGGCTGAGAAGCTCAAAGAGGCCGGGGAATCCTTTGCATCACAATTGAAGACATATCCTCAAGGAACCCTCGCGGGCGATGCGGAATTCCTGCTGGGCGAATGCGAGTACAAGCAGAAAGCCTGGAAAGCGGCGTTCGAACGGTACACCGCTGTGATCGCCTCCAAGCACCCCACCTATCAGGCCCTCGCGCTGTATCGCTCCGGGGAATGTGCAGCTGCCTTGGAACAATGGGCCGAGAGCCTGAAGCTGCATCAGCAGGTGCTGGCACAATTTCCTGATTTTGAGTTGAAGGCCGAAGCCCGGTACGGAGTGGGCTGGGCGTACCAGCAGCAGAATAAGCTGGCCGAGGCCATCGTTCAATATGAGCAGGTGACAGAGGAAACGGACACGGAAACCGCTGCGAAGGCCCGCTTCATGATCGGCGAATGTTTCTTCGCTCAGAAGGACCACAAGACGGCCTCCAAGCATTTCCTGAAAGCGGCGTTTGCCTATGGTCACAAGGAGTGGTCCGCGATGTCGTACTTCGAGGCGGCACGCTGTTTCGAGGTGCTGGCTGATGTGGCGCAGGCCAAGAACTGTTATCAGCAAATGATTGAGAAGTATCCCGAACACGCCAAAGTCCCGGACGCCCGCAAGCGGCTGACGGCTCTGGAGGCCAAGTAACATGCCACACCGCGAGACGACTGCCATGCCCGTGCCGATGACGCCCGATGTGATGCGGCGTTTGCGAATGATCCTTGTGGTGGGGGTGATGATCCTGTGGGGGGGACCATTGGCCTGCCTGGCTCAAGAGGTTGCGGAGACCGATCCGGCCCCACCCGCTACTGCCCCAGCAGTGGCAGCGCATCCCGCGAGTTCAGCCCCGCAGACTCCGAATTTGTGGGATCTGACCGTGCAGGGGGGGATCTTCATGATTCCCATCGGCATGTGTTCGATTGTGGTACTGGCCTATGCCTTGGAGCGGATGATTGGTTTGCGAAGAGACCGAATCGTGCCGTACAAGCTGCTGATCGCACTCCGCAAGCTGAATTCGGATGCCAATGGGATTGATCCCCGTTTGGCTTATGATGTGTGCCAGGCCCATCCGTCGCCGCTCGCGAATGTGGTGCGAGCAGCCATCTTGAAGATCGGACGTCCGCATTCCGAACTGGAGAAGACGGTGGAAGACGCCGTCGCTCGGGAGGCCGATGAGATGGCACACAACATTCGTCCGATCAATGTGTCGGTCAGCATCTCGCCCTTATTGGGACTGCTCGGCACCGTGCAAGGGATGATCCTGGCCTTCATGGTCACCAGTACGACGACCGCCACAGGTGTTGCCAAGGGGCAGGAACTGGCGCAGGGCATCTATGTGGCGCTGGTGACCACCTTCGCCGGGTTGTGCGTCGCAATCCCTGCGATCTTGATTGCCAATATGTTGGAAGGCCGCATCGATCGGATCCTGCGCGTGATGGAAGATGTCTTCCTCGAATTGCTCCCGCAGTTTGAGAGATTCGAAGGCAAGCTGCGTGTCACTCGGAAATCAGGGACTGATGACAAATCGGGGGTCTTGTTGAAAGGGACATCACCCAAACCCGGACCGGCTCCGGCTCCGTCACCGACTGCGGCTCCTGCACCGATGAAATCAAGACCCACAGTGCTCCCGGCCGTCAAGCCGGTCATGACCGAATCCGTGGTTGTTCCGTCTGGACTGTGGGGGGGAGAGAGTTCTCACGGCACTGCCGACCGGGATGATGACCGGTAGTTCTCCTCTTTCCGAACCCTCACTACAGGTCGTCAAACATCTCCCATGCGATTCCGATCCAAACACAGCGGTTCCGGAAAACGCGCCATCGACATGACTCCCATGATCGATTGCGTGTTTCAGCTCCTGTTGTTCTTCATGATCGCCAGCAATTTCGACGAAGAGGCCAAATCCTCCGGCGAGGGATCGCTGGACGCGAATCTCCCCTCCGCAGCTGCGGCCATGCCATTGGTGATGCGGCCCCAGGAAATGATGATCAACATCAATTCACGAGGCGAGTTTTACGTCGGCGGTGCGCTCCACACCGAGCCGCAGTTGGCCGAACGGTTGACTCGTTCCCATGTCGATAATCCCGGCAGCCAGACCGTCATCATTCGCGGAGACGAAAGAGTCGGCTGGAAATACATCGCCCGTGTGATGAGCTTGTGCAACCAGGCCCAGATCAAAGACTATCGCGTGGCCGTGATTCCGGAAGGTGAAATCCTTGACAACGCCGGAGGTGCCCCGTGAGAGACCTGCTCCGGATGACGGACGAAGAGCTGGCGGAGCATTCCCTGCAAAAAGAATTGCGGGTGATGACATCGCTCGTGCTGGCCACAGCCAGCGGTGGGCTGGCGCTCGCGGGGATGATGGCCCGTTTCTCTCCGGGGGACGAAACACCGCTGCCGGGAATGAATCACCTCGTGGGGCAAATCGGTTGGGCGGCAGTGCTGGTGGTGTTGCTCGTACTGGCCGCTTGGCTCGTTCGCGGCGTGGTCATGAAGCGTCTGCAATGGACGATCGCGATCAGTCTGATTGTGCATCTTGTGTTATGCGCCTCATTTCACACGCTCGGCATCGGTTCGCCACTGGTGGTTCATCCGGAGGGCGTGGAGTCGAGGCGAGCAGAAGTCACCCTGCCCGATTATGGAGCCCTGGATGCTCCCGCCGAGAATGAAGCCGTCTGGGAGCAGCCCCACGACACGGCCACCCCCGAGTCCGAAATGGAGGTCGCACGGCAGGAAACTGAAGTCACCACACCCGATCGAGCCGAAACCGAAGAGATCGAACGCACCCAGGAACTCCCCAAAGCGGATGCCCCTGAACGGAAAGAGCAATCCGCATTTGAAAGAGAGATTCAGCAGGAGATCGAACGCAAACAGCGCGAGCAGGAAATGCAGACCCCACAGGCGGTCGCCCAGCCAAACGTCCAATCGACTCAGGCCGCTGAAGCCGAATTACAGGCGAAGATCGAACAGTCGAGGAGCGATGCCGTCGCGCCCTCAGCTCAGCGTCAGCAGTCTCCAGTGGACTCGAAGAATCCCCGCTTGGAAGCCGCCACGATGCAGGTGCAGAGGTCCACTCCCAAGCTGAGGACGAATGACGATCTCACTCCCTCTCAGTCACGCTCCGCCACAGCGGCCCAGGCTGCGGAGGCCGCCGCCGAGAACGTTCAGGTCTCCACAACACAAGCCAAATCCGCTTCCGCTCAGGAGCGGTCCATCGAAGCGGCCCGGCGACAGGCGAAGAATGCTCCGGATTCACGACCAGCCATGGCGGACGGGCCAGCCACCTCGCGTCGCGCGAACGTCAACAGCCTCCGACCGGATCTTGCCTCGGGAGCCAGCCCCCAAGCGAACGCCACCCCGACCGCCGGAGGGGCCGCAGCACTCGCCCGCAGCCAGAGCGGTGGTGGCCCAGCGGGTCAAGCAGCCGATGCGGAAGCACAAGCAGTCGCCGTGGGCGCAGCGGGGGGCGTCAATGCCCCGCGCGTCTCGGAATCGGCAGCCTCCGGTGCGGTCCCGCGTGGAGCAGCAGCCACGGTCGCCCTCGGATCTGCCAGCGAAGGAACGGGGGCGGCGATCGGCAGCACGCCCTCTGCCTCACCAACACGAGGCAGCGGCAGCATGACACGCCCCTCCAGAGGGGCCAACCAACCCCAGCTGGGCCAGCCTGAAGGAGGGAAACTCGCAAGTGGCACAGGCACCGGGCGACAAACGGGCGCCGTCGGAACCGAGGCCGGTGAGGTGGCTGTCTCGAGCGCGGGTGGCAGCAGATCGTCGAACGGGAGCGGAACACTGGCGAGCGGTCCGGCCAAGACTTCTGTCGGTCGGCAATCGACCGGTCTGGCCAACGGAGGAGCGTCGGGGCCGAGTGGATCGCCGACCGTGAACTCTCCCGGATCGGGCACTGGACCAGCCACCGCGATGCGATCCACCGGTGGTGCCGGTCTGGCGTCGCGCGGCACGGAACCGAGCGCACGGCTGGATTCCAGTGGAGGAGCCGCCGGGGGAACGCCGACCGGGCTGGGGACCGCGCGCACGGGTCTGTCTGCCAAGTTACCGACCGGCGCGGAAGACGCAGAACAGACCGGTGCTCTCGTCTTCGCAGGTCCGCAAGCACAGCCCGCGGGAGCCGGAACATTGGCGGGGCCGCCCAAGAGCAGTTCGGTACCTCGTCGCAGCGCTGGACTCCCCGGCAGCAGCAGCGGTTCGGCCACGGCAGCCCCCTCCGCGAATTCTGAATCGGTGCAACCGACCCGCTTGACGGGCGGGCCAGCTCGCACGGGCGTCGGTGAGTCGCGTCCGACGCTGGCCTCGGAAACTCAGGTTGCGGGGCTCATCAAGAAGTCCGTGCCCGGCATCGGATCTTCGCCAGACGCGAAAATCAGCGAGAGTCTCGCCATGCGAAAGCCGGAGTCTCGAAAGGAGGCGACAAAATCGCTGGGTGGCTCCGATGCCTCAGAGCAGGCGGTCGAGCGTGGCCTGGCCTGGCTGGCACAACATCAGCACGCGGATGGTCACTGGAGTATTCATGACTTCCAGTGCCAGGATCATAGCTGCACTGGCCACGGCAGTTTCCATTCCGACACGGCAGCCACCGGCTTGGCGCTCTTGGCGTTTCTCGGAGCGGGTTATACACATCAGTCGGGCCCGCATCAGGCCGTCGTCGATCGAGCAGTGAAATGGCACCTGCAGCATCAAAAGCCGGACGGAGATCTCTTCGCCGACGAGAGCGAATTCGTGTGGTTCTATAGCCACGGCATGGCGTCCATCGCGCTGTGCGAGGCGTATGGCCTGACGAAGGATCCGGCCTTGCGCGATCCGGCGCAGCGTGCGCTCGACTTCATCGTGGCGGGGCAGCATCCCGAATTCGGCGGGTGGCGCTATCGCCCGAAGTTCGAGTCGGATACCTCCGTCTCCGGCTGGCAATTGATGGCACTCAAGAGTGGCGAAATGGCCGGCCTCAAAGTTCCCAAGGCGGCCTATACCAGAGTGGCCAGCTGGCTCGACACGGTCGAGAGCAAAACATCACCGGGCCAATTCGCGTATCATCCCAGTCGCCCCACCAGTGTGGCCATGTCGGCGGAAGGTCTGCTGATGCGGCAGTACCTCGGAGCCAGACGGGATGATGCGGACTTGATCGCCGGTGCCGAATACCTCCGCAAGCATCTCCCGGATCTCAACGAGCGAGATTCGTACTACTGGTACTACGGCACCCAGGTGATGTTCCACATGCAGGGGGTTTACTGGGAAGAGTGGAACGCTCGGCTGCGAGACACATTGGTGACCAGCCAACTCAAAGACGGCGGCAGCAGCGGCAGCTGGAACCCCGATCGCCCGACTCCCGAAAAATGGGGAACAGCGGGTGGTCGGCATTACGTGACCTGCATGAACCTGCTGATGCTCGAGGTCTATTACCGGCATCTCCCCCTCTACATTGAACTCGGAAAATAAGAGATCGCTGGGCAGCAGCGTGTGCGCGGTCTATCAACTCTGCACAGGTTCGGCCATGCGGAAAACTGGACACGAATTTTCAGCACCGAAATGGTTTTTGTACTCGGAAGTGGCGAGAGATCGATGATCAAATCATGGCATCGGTCCGCCTCAACCGGCTACGGGGCATCAGACATGTGATTCGCGCGGACCGGGAACCGTTGAGCAACTGGTATTGCGCAACAGCAAAGGACTCGACTGCATCGCAACACCCCGCCCCCTGCTGCGAATCCGTCGATCTCCACCACGCCCACATCACAGCTGACCTCAACCACCGCTGGCCGTTCGGCGATGGCGAGATCGGCCTCATCCGCGCCCACGACGCTCTCGAACACCTCCACCACCCCATCCACACCATCCACACCATGCCGGAAGCCCATCGCTGCCTCACCCCCCAGCGGCTGGTCCCCAGCACCGACTGCCGAGGGGCCTTCCAAGCCCCCACCCCACCTCCTTCTGGAACTCCAACTCCTTCTGGTACAACACCCGCCAAGAACAGAATAAATTCATCCACTGCCCCATCCAATTCCAGGCCAGCCGGCTCTAGAACTTCGACCCGAGCGAACGGCGGTAGCCCGCGAATCGTCGGGAGATCCAGATCGACAACCAGCTTCACCGAGGCATACCCGCGTGTACTCGACCACTTCCAATGGGTCACATCCTCGACCAAGCCCCGACGAATCGGGTTGCGATGGGTGTAGCCGATGGCTGCCAGAACAGCCTTCCGACTCGATAGGTTGCGGTCGTAGTCCTTCGACTGTTGGAGAGCAGCCTTAAGCCGCATGGCTGGACTCCAACGGGGGCTGTTGCACATGGTGGGCCTGCGCCCAAAGCGGCTGGTCCCACCCTACGGGCGAGTGGCGGTCGCCACAGGGGCGGGGGCGGCATCGGGGAGGATCTGGACACTCGCGAAGGGCTGGAGCCGTTCGGCTCCCTCGACCACCACGGGCATACCGGGCTGGAGGTCGCTGGCGAGGACTTCCACGCGGTTGCCGAAGAACGAGCCTTCCTGGAGCATCACGGGCTTGGCCTTGCCGGTATCGGGCTTCGCCGGGTCGGCGAGGATCACGAACAGCTTGCTCCCGGCCTCGGAGCGGACGATGGCGTCCTTGGGGACGAGGATGGCCTGGTGTGGAGGGCCCTTGAACTTGACGCGGGCAAGCATGCCTTCAGTGAGGGTCGGGAACTTGTGGCTGCCGGATTCTTTGATCACGTTTTTGACGGCCACCTTGACCGGGAAGGTGCGTGACCCCGATTCCCACTCGCTCCGGGGGACGATGGTCACCACCGTTCCCTGCCAACTCTTTTGGGCGGTGGCGTCGATTTCGAGGTCGACCGTGGACCCGATCTGGACGTAGGGCAGATCGCGCTGGTCGACATTGGCGATGACGTGGACCTCATCCAGAATGTCGGCCACGGTCACGACGGGGGCGCCTTTGGCGAGCCATTGCCCGCGCTGGGTGAACTCGTGGACCACGATGCCGGGGAACGGAGCCTTCGTCGAGCGTTTCTCTTTCTCGGCTTTCAAGAAGGCGACCTGGTCCTGCTGGGCATCGCGGCGGGCTGCGGCCTGGGTGATCTGCTCGGCGCGCGGACCGGAGTTGACGAGTTGCGACTGGGCTGTGGCGGCCAGGAACATCTTCTGAGCGGCTTCTGATTTCTCGCGGGAGTCGTCGAGGTCGTTCTGGCTGCCACCGCTTTCTTTGACAATGCGGAGCATGCGGTTGTACTTGTCAGCGGTGATCCGCATGGTGACTTCGGCGGCCTCCATGCGGGCCTTCGCTTCGGCGATCTCTTCGACGCGCGAGCCACTCTGGAGTTCGGCGAGCATGGACTCTCGCTCTTGGAGGACTTTCTCAGCCTCTTGAATGCCGAGGTCGGTCGTGACCATATTGAGGACCGAGAGCAACTGGTCGGC
>JAYTWO010000422.1:0-4395 GCA_043743415.1 Planctomycetota bacterium | reverse complement strand
CACGTCGAACACGACAGGCTGGAAGCCTATCCCACGAAGCCCCCGTCATCCATTCCACCATCCAAGCACTCACCCAGAGCCATCCCATGCCCGCCCGTCGCCCTTCGATCCTCGCGATCCTCTGTGTGCAGGTGTTGACCTTCGCCGCCTTCGCCGCTGCCTGGGCCGTCAGCCGTCCCGAAGCCAAGGCCCTCGTCGAGCAGGAGGTGTGGCATGCTGACACTTACTCGCATGTCACGGTCCCGCGTGAGAAGCCGCTGGTCATCGCGCCGCTCTACGACCGGCCCGATCTGATGAGCGACGAGGATCTCGCCGCTGTGCTGAAGCAGGTCCAGCCGCGATTCCCGCGTCAGTCGCTTAAGCCGAATTACGTCGAGCATGCGCTCCGCACATGGGGCGTCGGAGCGGAGTTTCAAGACCCGGCGGTGTTGTCGGGAAAGGAGATGACCGAGTTCCTGACCGACCACGGGAAGTACATCAACTCATGGGGTAAGGCAATGGCCCCGCTGCTGCAGGATCTTCCCACCGGTGTCGCCATCCGCTTCGACCGCACCGATGGCAGCAGCGTCCACCACGACCACTGGCTGGCCTGCCTGACCGAGGCGGGCGTGAATCTCCAGGCGCCGGTCTACACTCCGGGGCGCAAGAACGCGAATATCCACTCCGTGCTGGACCAGGCACTCCGCGACTTCCGGCTCGACGAGCGGGAGACCGAGTGGACCGCCCTCGCCTTCGGTCTCTGGATCGCCCCGCAGAAACAGTGGATCGGCGGCGATGGACGGCACTACACGTTCGATCTGCTGTCGCAGCGGCTGCGACGCGGGCAGAAGGAACTGGGCGTGTGCAGCGGGACGCACCGGGTGTATTCACTGATGGCACTCATCCGGCTCGATGATGAACACGACATCCTCTCCGACGCCGAGCGGAAGAACGCCTGGGGCTACCTCGAATCGGTCCGCGACCGGATCATCGACTCGCAGTTCCCGGACGGGCATTGGCCCAGCAACTGGCCGGATGGTAAGGCCGCCGTTGACAAGCCCGTCGCCGATGAATTCAAGTCCATCGTGATCGCCACCGGTCACCACCTGGAATGGCTCTCGATCGCCCCGAAGGAACTCCACCCGCCCGAAGCCACGATCCAGCGGGCCATGCAGTGGATCATCAAGACCACCAAGGACCAGAAGCAGAAAACCATCCTCGACAATTACACCTTCTTCAGCCACATCGGCAAAGCCGCCGCCATGTGGCGCAAGACCAGCCCGGAAGCCTACTGGGAGGCGTGGGAGATCAAACACCCGTTCGTGCCGAGTGACACTCCGGCCAGTGTGCCCGAAGTCACTCCAAAGGCTGCGGATGCCCATTGATTGTCGTACCACATGGATGCCAAACGGGGCTATGTCACCATGAACCCGTCGAGGTCGGTGGCCTCGTCCAGCGGACCTCGTCTGTGCAGACAACCCGCCGCCCAGTCGAGCCAGGACTGTTTCGGCAACCCATACGGCCGGAACTTCTCGATGGCTCCGCTTTCCTGGAAGTGCAACAGCGCGCGGTGGGTGCCCAACCGACTGGCAATCGGCGAATCAATCAGATTACTCGAATCGGTGGCGTTCATCTGGAATAGCACGCGGCGTTCCAGCTCGCGCAGCGATTGGCGGCTGACCCAGCGCTCCAGATTGTTGTACGAGTCGCACCAGATGATCGCGTGGATGCCGTTCTCAGGGCCATTCGCAATCAGGTCCGCGAACAGCTTGCCACCTGACGCCGGGGCGTCGTTGCCGCTGTTGCCGAAGCTGTAGTCGTCGTCGGGTTTGCGGAGGTCGCGGAAGCGGCTGATCTGACTGACGAACAGGAAGATCGGCGGGCGGGACGCATCGCGAGCGGTGTCGCGAGACTGAAGTTCTTCGGTCAATTCTTGCAGGACTTCCAGGCACTCTCGCGGCGAGACGACGCGGACTCCGGGGACGCTTCGGGCGATTTGTCGCCAGAGGTCGGCGTCGGGGGAGTCGACCGGGCTGCCGTCGAAAATGAGGAGGGAGGAGGTGGGATAGGCTTCCAGCCTGTCATGTGCCTGTTGGTCCGTGATGTTAGGAATGACAGGCTGGAAGCCTATCCCACTTTGAGCGGACAGCGAGACGATGGCCGTGCCCATCAGTCCCAGTGCCGCTTCGGTGTCCTGACCGATCAGCAGCAGGTGGCTGCCGGACTGGCGCGGGAACGAGAGTTCGGTTGGTTGCTTGATCTCCACGGCATCTCCGAGCCAAATGCGAGGGGTGATCCGCTTTGACGGGGCATCGTCGGCCCCTTCGAGGAGACGGGTCAGGGCCGGATTGCGTGCCGGGTCGGACGGGATGTTGCCCTCGAAGACGATCATCGAGTCGAGCTTGTACATCGCCTGCCGCGACTGGTGAGCCAAACGGCGGATGAGTTCCTCGCGCTGGCTGTCGGGGAGCCACGCCACCTGGAATGGGTGGTTGCCTTCAATGAGTCCGTTGGCGTCGTTGTAGATCGCCTCGCCGGGCCGTGTGAGTAGTCTCGCAGCTGTGTTTTCTTCGCTAAGGATCAGGTGGGCGTCGGCCTCGCTGCATTGCAGGGCGACGCGGATCGCGACCTGGCCGAGGGTGCTGCGAGCGAGGGAGTAGGCCCCGCCGAGTGTCTGAGAGCCGAGGATCACATGGATGCCGAACGCTCGGCCTTGACGGACCAGCCGGTCGAACATCAGCGAAGCGGTCTGGGCCAGTTTGTCGTCCTCGACGAAGAACTCCTGGAATTCGTCGATCACCAACAGCAACCGGGGCAGCGCCACATTCGGGTTCGCATCGCGGAACCCACGGATGTCTTGGACTCCGTGCTTGCGGAACAGCTCTCCTCGCTCTTGCAGGACCGCATCGAGATTCTGCAGCGCACTGACGCCGAACTCGCGATCACTCTCGATGGCCACGACTCGGCAGTGCGGCAACTGGAGGGCGGCGTAGTCCTTGAACTCGACTCCCTTCTTAAAGTCGATCAGATAGAAGTTCACCTCTTGCGGACTGTAATAGAGGGCCACGTTCACAATTAACGTGTGTAGGAATGTTGATTTTCCCGAACCAGTCTTCCCCGCCACCAGCATGTGCTGACTGGTGCCTTGCCCCAGCTTGAGGTGCTGGAGTTTCGTGGCCCCGGCCCGACCCAGCGGGATGTCGATCCCCGTGCGGCTGTCCTTGGACCAGACGGCTTCGGGCTTGGGGGCAATTCGGTCGAAGGCGACCTCGACCCGCCTGGCATCGCGAGATGCGTCGGCCATCTGCTTGACGAGCCGCGTGAATTGCTCCGGCTCGGGTGGCGGTGTGAGTTCCATCGGCCAGAAGGAAAGAGGTTGGCCGTTGAGGGTTGAGGGTTGAGGGTCAGAATATGCGTGAAGTCCGCCGTTCTGGCCCCTCCACCCGGAACCCTCAACCCGCAACGGTCCACACCGGAAACCATCCGGCGACCAGTGGTACGTCGACATCGCGTCGGCTGCGGTCTCGAGTGGCAATTGCAGCGGCAGGTCGCGGGCCATGTCGACCGACATCAGCGTATAGACCCCGCAGCGTGGACCGCTGGTGATAATACTTAACAGTCGGCTGGCGGCGATCTCGCTAAACTTGGCCGGGAAGTCACTAATCACCAGGAACCGGTAAGGCTCGGCGACTTCACCCGCGTGGTGATTATAATCCTCGATCGTGGCGAACTCGTTGCGTAAATAGGTCTGTAAGACATTCTCCATATGTTCGGTGAGGTCGGCCAGACGGGCTTCGATCTGCGAGGTCTCCGTCCAGATGCGGCTCGTGACTAACAATTCATCGACATCGGCGAGGTGCATGAACCCGCCGAAGCTCTCGCCCAGTCCGACCGGGTCGATCAGGGTGAAGCGAATCTTGCCGGGCGGGATCTGCGTCAGCAGCCGCAGCATGGCCACTTGCAGAGCCTGCACCGAGGCGGTGCGACCCCGCGGCCCGTTCCATTGCAGCAGCAGTGACGCCAGAGTGGGAAACTCGATCGTCGCGGGGACGACCAACTCCGTCGAGCGGGGAGCCAACCGCATGTCGCTCGACACGGCCCCCGGCCACTGGCCGAGGTGTACACGATGCTGGCCAATCGTGTAGCCGGTGGGTACTTGCTGAGCGGGCTGCCAGTCGCCAGCCTCGATGCGGTCCCACGGTGGCGAGGAAGTGGTGGCTTCCTGTTGCAGCTTGTGGACCAGTTGCAACACCTGCTGGAGCGATTGGTCCCACTTGGTCTTGAGTCCCGCCCACGCGGTGGCCTGCTGGCGGCGGTGATCGGACTGGCACTGGTCGAGGTTGGCCTGGGCCTGACCCCGGACGGATTGGAACTGCTGCTCGCCCTCAGCGAGTTGCCGCTGGACTTGTGCGTCGA
>JAYTWO010000421.1:0-2694 GCA_043743415.1 Planctomycetota bacterium | reverse complement strand
ATTTTGGACCAAGTTCCAACGTCAGACGTGAGTCGGACAACGCACCAGTCGTTCCACGGCTGTCATCTCGTCCCCAAACCGCAGCCGGAAACCTTCGGGAACGAGCCCTTGCTCCGCAGCCAATCGGTGGAACAGCCTCAACCCCTGGCGCTCGGCCGAGCCCAGGCGGAAGTGCAGATTGCGAGTCAGGTAGCGCTGGGCCACCTCGGTGCTGAGTCCCAGTGGCCCGCTTTCGCGCCGGGCAATCTCCCCGATCCGGGTCAGCCCGAGGTCTCGCACCGCTGAGAGGGCCTCGCCCACGCCGCGCAGATCGGTATCGCGCCGGGCGACCCACATGGCGAACACGAACGGCAACCCGGTCCAACGGAGCCATGCTTCCCCCAAGTCCCACACCGTGTGAAACGACTCGGCGGGAGCGTGCATGGCCCGGTCACCAATCAACAGGATCGCATCGGCTGAGGTGGCTTGGGTTCCCCGATTCAGTGGCAGCGTCTCGATCTTCGGCTGGACTCCGAATTGCTCGTGAAGGATCACTTTGGTCAGGCAGGCACTGGTCCGCGATCCCTCGTCCAAAGCGAGGGTCTGGATCTCTCCCGGCGGCACCCGGCTGTAGAGTTTGACGCTCAGCACCGGGCCATGCGTGGCGACGCAGGCATCCGAGACGATGACGTAATCGGGATCAAAGAACGCCTCAACGGAGGGGATCAGGGCCACATCCAGCCGACCCTTCTGCAACTCGTCGGCCAGACGACTCGGGACATCAAGCTGCAGCGAGGCATCCGGCAGCGCATCGGCCAGCCCCTCGATCAGTGGCTTCGAATTCAGGTAACTGACCGCCCCAATGCGCAGCGTCCCGCGACCGTAGCGGTCGGTGATGGGGGCAATGGAGCTGATCATGGAATCCTCCGGGGTTATGGGAACCTGATTGTTACGGGGAGACGCCTCGCTGGCAATTTCCGAAAAGGTGGAAATCTGAAGGCAAATCGAAATCTCTCCGGTCTGGGAACCGTGGGGGAGCTTTCCGGATAACCGTGTTGTGGACTAGATTTCCGGCTACGGCGAATCGGTGCGGGCGGAATGACTCCACTTCGCAGGGTTTCGCCCCCCAAGTCGACAGGAGAACACATGGACGCACTTCGAGTGGGACTGATTGGGCTGGGCAACGTTGGCACGGGCGTGGCCCGCCTGTTGACGGAGCAGTCAGCGCGGATGACGCAGCGGTCCGGGCGGGAGATTCGCCTGACGCGGGTCGCCGTGCGAGAGGCCGCGCGGCCCCGATCCGTGGAGCTTCCGGCGTCGATGGTGACGACTGATCCACTGGCGGTGGCCACGGCGTCCGATGTCGATGTCGTCATCGAGCTGATGGGGGGGCTGCGACCCGCCCGCGAAATCGTCCTCGCGGCACTAAAAGCGGGCAAGGATGTCGTGACCGCGAATAAGGCACTGCTCTGCGAACATGGGGCCGAGTTGTTCCAAGCGGCTCGCGAGGTCGGTCGTTGCATCGCCTTCGAGGCCGCCGTCGCCGGGGGGGTGCCGATCATCCACACCCTCGGCCAGGCCATGGCTGCCAACCAGATCACCGCCATTGAGGCGATCCTCAACGGCACTAGCAATTTCATCCTCACCGAGATGTTCCAAAAGGCAGCCGCCTATGAGGATGCCGTGGCTTTGGCTCAACAACTCGGATTCGCCGAGGCCGATCCGTCGATGGACGTGAAGGGGACCGACGCCGCTCAGAAGCTGGGGCTGCTGACGCTGCTGGCCTTTGGCACGCGAGTGACGCCCGATCAGTTCTTGGTGCAAGGGATCGACACCATCGAACTCGTGGACCTGGAGTACGCCGATGAACTGGGCTACGCCGTCAAGCTCTTGGCCACAGCCCGGCTGGTGTCGGGGCAACTCGAGATGCACACCCAGCCGACCCTGATCCGCAACGACCGGCCCATCGCTCAGACTGATGGACCGTTCAACATCATCGGCCTCACCGGGGACATCGTGGGCACGACTTGGTACTCCGGTCAAGGAGCCGGAGGCATGCCGACGGCCTCAGCTGTGGTGTCGGATGTGATCGATGTGGCCGCCGGGCGGGCTCGGCTGAACTTCGAGCGGCTCGACCTGTGGGGCAGCCACCCGCCGTTCCCGCTGCAACCGGTGGAGAAGATATTCCGGCGGTACTATCTGCGATTCTCGGTCGAGGATCGGGCGCATGTGATGGCCGAAATCACCGACGCCCTGGGACGGAACGACATCAGCCTGGCCTCGGTGATCCAGCACGAGACTCCGGAGCCCGACGACGACACTCCTGCCACCATCGGCCCGCGATTTGTGCCTCTGGTTATCATGACCCACCGCACCCACGAAGGCCAACTACGAGCTGCGGGCGAGGCTCTGGCTAAGCTCGGGTGCATCCGCACGCCGTGGGTCTGCATGCCGATCAGTGATTGAATGTCGCTCGGCGCTCCGCGTCATGAATTGCGTGGGATAGGCTTCCAGCCTGTCTTTTGGCTGAAGATGACAGGCTGGAAGCCTATCCCACGATGACAGGCTGAAAGCCTATCCCACGATGACAGGCTGGAAGCCTATCCCACGATGACAGGCTGGAAGCCTATCCCACGGTCAACTTTCTCTGACGCTCGCTCCGAACCAGATGACCTTCCCCGAGACCCCCGTTGTGCGCTGGACCCTGCGGCTTCA
>JAYTWO010000420.1:0-1751 GCA_043743415.1 Planctomycetota bacterium | reverse complement strand
CAACACCCACACGAAGGGCGCGTTCTACGAAGCCTTCCCCGCCGACAAAGCTCGCGACTACGTCCGCCGCCTGATAATCGTCCACACCCCCAAACACGGCAGCTGGCTCAACATCGCCGAGTGCGAACTGAGCTGCCTGACCAACCAGTGCCTGACCGGTCGCCGCATCGGGGAGATCGAAAAGCTGCAGTCCGAAAGCAAAGCCTGGTCCGAGAGAACCAACCTGAAACAACGCGGCATCGACTGGCAATTCCAGGTCGACGACGCTCGCACGAAGCTCAAGAGGCTCTACCCCAAAATCAAGACTCGACGGGGCACTCGGCAGAACCCACGGTTTATCCATGCGAAGTGATTCTGCGGAATTCGATTGCTGGAAAATGTTCTACCGGATGTCGGCCTGCGGTCTCTCACTCACCTGCACCGCCAGCACCGGCACCCCCTCCAGCTTCGGCACCGGCGGTAACTCCGTTCCGGCGGGAATGTGCAGCCGGGCACAGCGGGTCTGGCAGGCGGGGCACAGGTCTTCGACGACCCATTTGAAGCTGGGGACCGTTTTGGTCACCGTCTTTTTCATCAGCTTCTTCTTCGTGTAGACCGTCCCGCAATCGCCGGGGGTCCAGTGAATCCAGCGGAGCGGTTTCGGCAAGGAGCAAGGGGCTTTCGGGTCGCCGTTGGTCCCGCAGACTGTCTCGCAATGCTCATGATCGGGGCAGCTGGGGCCGGGGGCGCAGAAGTCTTCGCACTTTGTGCCCCAGCAGGTGGTGGTGATCTTTTTGTCTTCGCAGACGAGGCGACAGACCTTCTGGCAGCCCTCGCCGCTGGAGCAGAGATGGCAGCGCAGCTGCCTCTCTCCGGCGAAGAGGCGAACGGCGGGGCCAGCGATGGTGGCGGCGAAGAGACTGGCCAACAATGAACGGCGTGTCGTGTGGGGCATGATTGTGGGACTTGGAAGGAGTTTTAGGAGAGCGGCAGGCGTCAGCCTTTCGAGGGGTGGAGTGGCGGAACGTGCGGGTTCGCTGGCGGGTGCCTCGGCAGGCTCACGCCTGCCGCTCTTGAAGACTTCCCCTCACCAATTGAAATCCATCCGCATGGCCAGCAGATCGGACTGCGTGGCCCCGAAGGTGGTGTCCTGACTCGTGATCGGATGGATGTAATCGAACATGACCCGAATCCGCTCCGACCAGTACCAGTTACAGCCGACCGTCATGTCGTTGTAGGTGCCCTTGTGGAGGGTCTCCAAGTTCAGGTGTGACCAGCGGGCCTTGGCCTCCCACGCCCCCAGGCTCACGGCTCCCGGAACAGCGAACAGATTGTTGAAAGGAGCATTCCGCCCGAACTGCGCTCCGTGCTGGCCGAATCGCTCGTAGATGCGGTTCTCGCCGGTGATGAAGTAACTCAGGTGCGCATAGGCTCCGTGGATCATCTGGGAGTCGCCCGACACCATGTTGACGTTGGTCAGGTAGGCTTCGCTTTGCAGCGTGACTGGCCCCCAGACCTGGGCGTACTCCAGATTGCCAATGGTGTAACTGTTAGCGTTGAGGAGGCCACTGTCGATCAGCCGGGGACCGAGGTTCACCTGCGGTCGGGCGCGGAACCGGACTTGGCCGTCCTGGTCCTGGGTATGCAGGATGCCGATGCCGGTGTGGACCACATACCGCCCCTGGGACGGCTCATCGTAGATCGGAGTCCAGGTCAATCGCCCACTGACGCGGACCCCCTGGTTGTTGTCGATGCGGTCCTTTTGCGTGTCG
>JAYTWO010000419.1:0-3100 GCA_043743415.1 Planctomycetota bacterium | reverse complement strand
GTGGAACAAGATGCAATACTGTTGAAGGTGACAGGAAGGGCAATTGTTGAGCCGGAGCAATCATGGCTCGAAAGGTTGAAGTCCGCCCACGATTGGGTGGTGAATGGATTCGAGGCAGTGACCTCCGAAGCGGTTCGTCAACAGGTTTGGGAGCAACACCAATGACAGCGACAACTCAAATCGATCGCTTGGATGTCGAACAGCACACGAATTCACCAACCACCAGAGACATCAGGTGGCCAGCGAAGTGGTTCCGTGAGGTTTGCTTGCAAACCCAATCGTTGCGGCTGCTGAGGGGCAATTGGGACAGTTACGGTGCAGCACGAATCAGCGCGGAATCCATTCGCAGGACTTGTGAGACACTGGAACAGTTGGCTCGGATCACCAAGGAGCGTCCGTCGGTTGGTCCGACGCCTCTGGGAAACGTCACTGTTTGGTGGACTTGGGCTCAAGGTGCAAAGTCCCTTGAACTGGAATTCTTCCCCAACGGAAGTGTACATGCTTGCTTCACCGACGACAGCGATAGTTCCAAGGACTTCGACGAGCCGGATTCGACTTGGGCGAAGGTTCTAGGTTTCATCCCTGGCGCGTGACGGATCCGAAATGCCATCCCCCGACGAGATTGATCCCAATGAACTAATCATGCGACGAGTCTTGCCGTCTGATGGGAATACAACCAGGATCGAAATCATTGAGGGAATGGAACGACTGACATCCCCGACCATGCAACCTCGGGCGAATGAAGACCACCTTTCGTTCAGTCGATTGAAGTGCACGACACCGGAAGCTCTCATTGAAATGGCAAGGGTTCACTTGAGCCCAGCGCAAATGGCAGGCGTGAGCGTTTGGGGACTGACTGTCGCAGAAGTGATGAACATTGAGGATGGTGCAGGAGGGCATCTATGCGTTCTGGCAAAGCCAACAACAGAAGACCCTGGGCACTGTGGAGTCTTCTCGCAGGACGGAAAGCCTTATCCGCCTAACTCGAAGGTAATCAACCGAAAGCTCGCAAGAGCTGCTCACAAGATTTTCCCGCAGAACGCTGCGAACAGCCTGAGTCAGGTCGACTCAGTATCCACCGGCAATGATTGATTGCAGGTGATGCGCTGTTGGCCCTCACCCGACCAGTTCCTCAATCACCTCCCCATGCACATCGGTCAACCGGCGGTCGATGCCGTGGCTCTTCAGGGTGAGCTGGGTGTGGTCGAGGCCGAGTTGGTGCAGGATGGTGGCTTGGATGTCGTAGACTTGGGTGGGGTGCAGGCGGTCGAGCGGTTTGTAACCCCACGGGTCGCTTTCGCTGACTGGTACGCCGCCCTGATCGAGGAACTGCAAGACGCCCCCCGCCCCCCGCCGCCACCGCATCAACCCCCGCGTGATCAAACGCAAAATGTCCAATGGCCCAAGAAACGAGACCAGCACAAGCCCCCGCCCAGACTCATCAAACCGTTTGCAGACACCATCGTGATGGCGAATTGAACGGTATTGGGGGGTTAGCCGGGTGGGGTACGAGAAGTCGTAAACCCCGTGGCTGATTGGCTCAAGGCCGAATGGCTTCTTGAGTGTGAGAATCTCCATTCGCGGTTGGCGGGCGAAGTTGTCTCGCTCCCAGTCACCTGCCATGATTCGCGCGATATTCACAGGCTGGGACGGTTCCGTCTGAGTCTCCGTGCATTGGGCGAACTCGCTTCGGGTTCCTCGCAGGCTGGTCCATCTCGCGAAGGCCAGGCTGCAAGTTTGCCCGTCATCATGCCCACACACCACCATGACTGACAAGAAACCATCGACCGCAGAGATCATGGCGATGCTTCGCAAGAAGCCCGCTGAAGGGTCGCCTGCGTCTGCTCTGGCTCCTGTGGCTGCTGCGGCCCCGGAAGTTCCGGCACCGACTGCAGTTGAGGCCACGCCTCCCGCTGTCGCCGCTCTGGCCCCGGTCGCTCCCGCCGCTCCTCCCAAGGGGACAGCGGACATCATGGCGGCGATTCGGGCCAAGGGGGCCACTCCCGCTGCTGCACCCGCACCCGCTCCCGCTGCTGCTTCAACGGCCCCGGCTGCGAAGCCGAAGGGGACCTCGGACATTATGGCAGCGATTCGAGCGAAGGGGGCTGCTCCTGCCGTAGTCGCCAGTGCTCCCGCAGCCAGTGCGGTCGCTCCTGTTGTTGCCGCGCCGAAAGCATCGGCTCCGGTGGCTGCTGGCAAGTCGCCTGCCGAGATGATTAAGGCCATGCGAGAAGCGGCTGCGGCCAAGAGTGATGCCGCTGTGGCCATTGCCGAGCCGGTGGTCGCCAAGCCGAAGTTGCCCGCTAAGGCGGCTCCGGCGGGCAAGAAGCAGGAACTCCCCCGGCGGTCATTCCCGGCGGCGCTGTTCGCGGCCCTGTGCGTCCCGTACTACATGGCGTGGACGCTGCTCAGTGCGATTGGCGGGCTGTGGGGCCTGGGCATGGCCCGGTTCATGATGCCGAACACTGTGCTGGAGTTGCCGAGCAAGTTCAAGGTCGGCTCGATCGGGGACTATCCGCTGGGGACTGTCTCCGAGAAGTACAAGGCCACTCGCGCGGTCTGGATCGTCCACACGGACGGCTATGACGGTCAGAATGTGATCTACGCCCTCTTGTCGGTCTGCACCCATCTGGGATGTACGCCGAGTTGGCTCGACGCCGAGCAGAAGTTCAAGTGCCCCTGCCACGGCTCCGGGTTCTACATCAACGGCGTGAACTTCGAAGGCCCGGCTCCGCGTCCGCTGGAGCGAGTCGGGCTGGTGTTGGGAGCCGATGGAGTTCTGGAAGTCGACAAGAGCGTCAAGTTCCAGGAAGAGCTGGGCCAGTGGAACGATCCGAAGTCGTTCGTGAAGGTCTAAGCCGAGAACACCCGTGTGGCCTTCCCGTCAGGAGGCTGTCCGGTCGAAGTCGTGACTGACGGCCCCAATTCATTCGTGACCGACAGCCTGGGATTTTCGCATGTCGATCGGTGAGACAATTCGCAACTCGCAAATCTGGCGCAGCATCTTCCGTCATCCGGCTCCGACGGATCGCCGGAACCGGGCTGTCGTCGTGCTGACCAACTTCTTCCTGCACCTGCATCCGGTGTCGGCGAAGAAGGG
>JAYTWO010000418.1:0-16101 GCA_043743415.1 Planctomycetota bacterium | reverse complement strand
TGTCACGCTGACCGACTCTCTCCTCGCCGTGGAGTGCCTGCTGCTGGCGGTGTTCCTCGGGCGACGCCCCGCGCGTTCACCCGCCGCGAAGGCTTGGGCGATCATCTTCTTTCTCGCCATCTGCGTGGGATCGATTGCCGGTGGAACGGTTCACGGCTTCTTTCCAGAGGCCGACTCAGAGGGGCAAACCGTCCTGTGGCTTTATCGCCCTGAACTCCATCGGAGTGACAGTTCTGGCAGTCTGGATGCTCGGAGCCCTGGTCCTCTTTCGAGCCATCGCCTGGCGGTTCAGATCGTGGGCCTACAGCCAGTTCGCCCTGTACCTGGGCCTGACCGGTATCGTCAGCCGCAAATATGGACCGCCATGGTGACCTATATTCCGGCCTGCTTGTTCCTGTCCGGTGCCGTCGTCGTCGCCTTTCGCCGCGACCAAGACCGAAGCTATCTCCACGTGCTCGTCGGACTCGGTCTGACCTTTCTCGCAGCAGCTGTGCAACAACTAAAACTCGGAATGCATCCCACATACTTCAACCACAATGCGGTCTATCACGTGATCCAGGGAGTCGCCCTCTGGATCATGTACCTCGGCTGCTGCCGCCTGCTACGACCTCTCCCCGAGGTGGCGACATGACCCGACATTCATCCGGTCGAAAAAGATCTGCATGATCTCCCATGCCCGAGATCGATCCGACCCACAAGCACCGTACAACGCTGCAAAGAAGAAGTCGCACAACCGAGTTCGAAATCAGGGGTGTCGTCACCGATTTCGGCAGTTCCACTTTCATGCGGTTTTCTAGTCTGTGGTGCATTGTTCGCCGTCGAAGAGGCAGCCCGGGGTCGAGGAGCCGATTTCGGCGGTGGGACGAGCGATCGGTCTTTGTCGAGGCCCACGCGAGGCGGGGTGGCCCAGACACTGCTTTGAGCGTCTGGGTGGCAGTGCAACAGGAGGTTGACCGTGTGGCACGTCGATGGTGGAGCCTCTTGTGCCTGCGTCACCCAGACGTGCAAAGCCACGTCTGGGCCACCCCGCCACTCCGCGATCTAATGCCAACAGTGCTGGATCAGCGTCAGTAATTCGACGTGTCAGAAAGAGTCAAGCCTGCGAGCTGTCGGCTGGAACGCGGAATGTCGCGAGATGACAGGCTGGAAGCCTATCCCACGGGACGGGTGGCACGTCCCTGACGCTTTGGGAAGGGCGTGGGTGACGCTCGAATGCCCACTCGCCACGCTCTTCGAAGACTCAGGGTCGTGCCACCCCATTGAGTAGGACGGCCTTTCCAGGCCGTCCTGGATGCATTTCTTGCGGCGAGACGGCCTGGAAAGGCCGTCTTACGGGGAGACTATGACCGACCGCTCGCCTTACAGGACTGCGGCTCGGAATATCCAATGGCTCATTTCGCAAAAGCGGTCTGGTGTCAGGCTGCTTCCTGCGACGGTGGTTGAGACAATTCGCGGGTGATCTGCTGGGCGAGCCACTCCAAGCCGCTTTCGCTGCGGAGGAGCCGACGACGATCTCCGAGGATGTCGGAGAACTCCTGCTCGATGTAGGCCAGCATTTTGGCTCGAAAGGGAACGTCGTCAGCGGCGAACAGCGGATCGAAGTCGGGTGTGGGGAGTATCATTTTTCTGTCGTTCGTTTAGGATGGTGTGTGAGATCCAGTCGATCCACTGGCCAGCGTCCATTCACGTCTGCATCGGTGCGAAGGGGCTGCAATCGTGACGAGCAGTTCTGTGAACTCTGGACTTGGGCAGCAATTGGCGCTGACCATGCGCATCGGAGGACAATTGCACGCGCTGCCGATTGACGTGATCGAAGAGGTCTTACCCGCACTGCCGATTGAAGCGATTCCGCAGTGTCCCGCGTTTGTGCGCGGAGTGGTGTTTGTGCGCGGACATTTGATTCCGGTCTTCGATGCCGCCGAACGGCTCGGGCTGCGAAATTATGTGCGTCCTGCCGAACCGCATATTGTGTGTCTGCGAGTCGGTTCACGGTTGGTCGGATTGGAAGTGGATGAAGCGTTGGACCTGATCGACATCTCGCAGAGCACGGCGCTGCCCGTCGATGTCGTGAATGTCCAGAGCGGGTTCCTGTCCGGACTGGTGGACTGGGATGGTCAATTGATCCGGATTCTGGATGCCGAACGGATGATCGCCCCGCAGGAGGCCGCTGCTTTGGCCCCGCTGCCTCGGACGGTCTCCCGGTGATTTTCGATCAGAGAAGGGAAGCACACTCCAATGCCCAACGTCTTTGACCCCCTCGACAATCCACACTCGAAAATCGCCTCTCCCCTGCTCTCCGACGAATGGGATCATACGCGACAATGGGTCGAATCGGAGACGGGGATGGACCTGTCGGGGTCGCGGTTCACCCGACTGCGCGATGCGGTCGCCAAGTGCCTGGGAGGCACAGACCCCGCAACGGTGCTGCGCAGCATTGCGTCTCGACCCGATCAGCAGACGGGATTTCTGGAGCGGCTGACCGGTCAGCTGACAGTTGGTGAATCATTCTTCTTTCGCAACGAGCATCATTTTCGAGTGCTCCGCGAGACCGTCCTGCCGCAGATTCTGACGGAGAATGCCGCACACCGCGAAGTCCGCATGTGGAGCGCGGGCTGCGCGACCGGTGAGGAGCCGTATTCACTGGCGATTCTGCTCGATCAAGTCATGGGGGCCGCCTCGGGCTGGCAGACCTCGGTGTTGGGAACGGACTTGAATCCGGAGTTCTTGCAGCGAGCGCGGGAGGCGAGTTACCGGCCCTGGTCGTTCCGCCAGACAGACATCCATCAGAACCGCGACTACTTCACTCCGGAAGGAGACACGTATCGTCTGGTGGATCGGCTGCGCCAGCATGTGCGATTCGCGTACTTGAATCTCGTCAAAGACGTGTATCCTTCGCCACTGACGGGGACTGTCGGATTGGACTTGATCCTGTTTCGGAATGTGGCCATCTATTTGAAGCCGGAGGTCACGGCAGTGATCTTACAGCGGTTTTATCAGGCGCTGCGTCCTGGCGGCTGGCTGTTGCTGGGTGAAACGGAAGTGGCGGCGCTGCATCCCGGCGACTTCGAAGTGCGACGCTTCGAGCAAGCGACGCTGTATCAGAAGCGGAGTGATCGTTCGCCTGGCGTGGTTACTGGCACGGATTGGTCACTGCCTCCGGCGTTGGCGGGCGTCACACTTGCTCCGAGTCTGCGTGTGCCGAATGTCCCCGAACTTCCCGAATGGGTGCCATTGCCGCGTAGCCGCGACCCGTCCATGAGCGAGACGACGGGGACTCCCGGCGGGACGACGCCGGATGCGCCAGCCTGGAAACCCATTGAACAAGCTCTGGCCGCGGGCCATCTGGACGAGGCAGAACGCCGGTTGGAACGCATTCCCGCGATCAAGCAGCGGGCGGCGTTGCGGTTGCGGCTCGTGCGGTCGCTGCTGGCGCGCGCCGAGGTGCCGCAGGCGCGACGGATGTTGGAGCTATGCCTGAAAGAAGAACCGCTGTCGCTGGAAGCGCAGTTGTTGAAGGCGGGTTTTGCCGAGGAGGCGGGCGACTTGCCAGCCGCGGAACAGGCTTGCCGCCGGGCGCTGTACATCAACCCGCAGGCGGTGATGGCGCACTTTCAACTGGCCCTCGTCCTGGAACGGAAGGGGGACGCCCCGGGTGTGGCGCGAAGTTTGAAGTCGACCTGGAAATTGCTCGAAGGCCAGGATCCGCATGCGCTCGTGGAGTTCGGTGAGGGAGTCTGTCACGGACGACTGAAGGAGATGGTATCGTTGTTGATGACCAAGTGACGTCGTGGATTGCCGATTGCCAATTGCCGATTGCCAATTGCTGATTGCCAATTGTTGAATCGGCTGCATGGGAACCCGGAACTGCTCGATTGATGAGGAGGCCAAACATGTCAGACTCCGAAACTCAAATCGGAAATCCCGCTGCCGTGTGGGAGCGTCTGCGCGAGAGCATGGAACATTTCAACGCCAGTTACCAGCGGGCGCGTGATCCAGAGACGCTGGCGCTGAAGCTGGCCCACCGGGCCAAACTGCTGCGCGGACGCCCATCCGTGCAGGTGGAGCAATCCACGACTCTGTACCTGACGTTCAACAGCGGCCAGGAACGGTTTGGAGTACGACTCAGTGATGTTGTCGAAATCCAGGCCCTGGATCATTACAGCCCCGTCCCCCAGGCACCGCCGTTCATCGTGGGCGTGATTCCCTGGCGGGGAGCGATTCTGGCATTATTCGACTTGGGCCGCTTGTTCGGAATCCCGGTAGCGGGCATCGGCGATTATCATGTGTGCGTCATCGTGGAAGCAGCCGGAAGGCGGATCGCCCTGGTGGCGCGCGAGGTCGAGGACATCCTCGGCATTCCCGCAGAGCAGGTGAAACCGACTCCCGACCTGCCCGGCCACGCGCCGACCGAGTGGGTCGCCGGAGTGCATGACGGCAACCGGTTGTTGCTGTGTCTCGAACGGCTGTTGCAGGACGAAAGGTTTGTGAATGCCAATTGCCGACTGGCAATTGCCAATTGATCCGGACTCGGACGTTGATGCGACCATGAAGCTGCACATCACAAATCGACAATCGAAATTGGAGCACCACCATGCGCATGACCATCGGTAGAAAACTCGGACTCAGTTTTGCGGCGGTACTGCTGTTGATGGTCGTCAGTTCGACCATCGTGTATTTCTCGATCGGCAACATGAACCGCAGTGTGGAGAGCGTGGTCGACAAGGCGTTTCCCACCGTGTCCGCGTGTGACGAAATGTTGACTGCGGTGGATCGAGCTCGGATAGCCATTCGAAATTACGTGCTGCTGGGCACGGATCCCCAGAAGGCCGCCGAGCACAAGAAGGATCGACAGGACGCGTGGACGGCCATCGACGCCGCCGTCACCAATCTGGCGAAATTCTACGAGCACTCCACCGATTCGCAGGACACCGCGAATTTCGCTCTCCTCAAGAGCAATCTCCAAACGTTTCAAGATGCCCAGAAACAGATCGAAGACATCGCTCACACCGACGACAACCTCCCCGCCTACAAGCTGATGCTCACTGAGGCTGTTCCCCTCGCGGAGCGAGTGGCCGCCGAGATCGCCGCGATGATCGATGCTGAGGAGTCTCTTGAAGGCACTCTGGAGCGCAAGAACCTCTTGAAAAATCTGGCCGATTTCCAAGGGTCGTTTGCCGAGTCTCGCGCGGACAGCCGGGCCTATCTGCTGGCGGGCAATCTGAAATTCAAGAGTGCCTTTGAGGATGACTGGCGCAACAATGAGGCCGCTTTCAAGTCGATCGAATCGCACGCGGCATTGCTGATGGGCCAGCAGTCGGTCCATTGGGACGAACTGAAGCGGCAACGCAAGCTGTTCGAGCCACTCCCAGCCAAGATGTTCACGCTTCGCGAGGGCCAGGAGTGGAACCAAGCCAATTTCAAATTGGAAACGCTCGCCGCGCCGCCGGCTGCCGTGATTCGCGCCGCCGCGCAGAAGCTCAAAGACAATGCCAACAAGCGAACGGCCGACGAACGCCAGAACCTGGATGCGGCCAGTCGAACGCTCCGCATGACGCTGCTGGCCACCACGCTATTGGCAGTCGCGGTGGGATCCGGCATGTCGATTGTGTTGATTCTAAGTATCGCCTCAACCGTCCGTGCCGCGACTCAAATGGTGTCCAGCGTGGTCACAGCCAGCACCGAGATCTCGACTGGAGCCCAGCAGCAGGTGACCAGCATGAATCAGACGGCCACTTCGCTGAATGAAATTGCGACGACAGCCGAAGAGTTCAAGGCCACGATGCAGGAGTTCGCCGATCGAGCGCGGGCTGTGCAAGAAGCGGCCAACGAGACCGCCAAGCAGTCGGCGGAAGGCCGCACGCTGACGCAAGAATCGGTCACGCGCATCGAACAGGTGCGAACCAACTCGCAAGCCGCGGGCGAAAGCGTCTTGAAGCTCGCCGAGCAAATGCAGCGGATCGGCGAGATCACCGCCACCGTCAACGAGATCGCCGATCAAACCAAGTTGTTGGCACTCAACGCGTCGATCGAGGCGGCCCGCGCCGGTGAAGAGGGGCGCGGCTTCGCGGTCGTCGCCACACAAGTCCGCGAATTGGCCAACCAGTCCAAAGAAGCCGCCAGTCGGATCGAGTCGTTGATCTTCGGCACGCAGAAGTCGATGCAGGATGTCGTCCACAAAATCGAAAGTGGCAGCCGCCTGTCCGAAGAATCGACCGCGATGGTGCGCCGCATGACCACCTCGTTCGATGAAATCGCCCGGGCGATCCAACAGACGACCAGCGCCATGGGGCAGATCAGCATCGGTGCCAAGCAGCAGGAAATGGGCATCACGGAATTGGTCAGCAGCATCTCCGAGATCGACAGCGCGTCCAAAGAGTCACTGGCCTCGGCCGAGCAAACCCGGAAGGCGATCAACGCCATCGACGAACAGCTCAAGCGATTGGACCAGACGATGACCGCGTTCTGAGGATTGCCGATTGCCGATTTGAACCAATGGAAAATCGGCAATCAGCAATTGGAAATCTCCCCATGTCCGAATCCATACTCGACATCTTTCGCGAAGAGGCCCGCGAGCACTTGAGTGCTCTTGAAAAGGGCTTTCTCGATTTGGAAGCGGCTGTGGCTGCGAAGCGGCGAGGCCTGATCGACAGCCTATTCCGTCACGCGCACAGTTTGAAAGGGGACGCCCGGGCGGTGGGCGTGTTGCCGCTCAAGGCGGCGGCGCAGGTTCTGGAGGATCTGTTGGATTCGCTGCGCAGCTCGCCCGAGGAAATGACCTCCGGGCATATCAATCAGGGGCTTTCGCAACTCGATCACGTGCGCACGGCGTTCGAGGCGTGGCAGCAGGCAGGCCCCTCCCCTCCTCTCGCCGCCGCAACGACAACCAGCGCGAACACGAACATCGCGAAGACACGCGGCGAACCAGAGCCTCCGTTCCCCCAGTCTCCGCATCACCACATCCATGATTCGCCGGTCCAGGCCCCGGCGGACACCGATCCACCACCCCCGAATCATCCGCCCACTCCGTCTGTTTCTAGGATGTCGCACACGGCTGACGAGAGCTTTACCGTACGCGTCTCCTCCGAACGTCTGGACCGGATGTTGAATCTGGCGGGTGAGGTCCGCATCGCTCAGCGATCGATGGAGTCGGTTCAGGTCCGGATGGCGGATCTGGTCGATCACCTGCATGCGGCGGTGCGGGACCGCAGCCATCAATCGCCCTCGGAAACGGGACAAGCCTTCGAGTTTGCATTGGATCAGGCGCGACGCATCGCCAGCGACATTCACAATCGACGGGTCGGCGAAGAACTGCTCATGGAAGGTTTGCAGGCCGACATCCGCCAGGCGCGTCTCTTACCCTTGTTGATGCTGACCGAGTCGCTCCGCCGAGCCGTCCGCGATCTCTCGCAATCGCTGGGCAAACAGCTGCGTTACGAAGTGGATGTGGGACAGATTCTGCTCGACAAGGCCGTGATCGAAGCGCTGAAAGATCCGCTGCTGCACTTGATTCGCAACGCCGCCGATCACGGATTGGAAACACCGGAAGCGCGGCGAGTGGCGGGCAAACCCGACGAGGGGGTCATACGCATTCACGCGCAGCAGCAAGGCCCCGTCGTGCGGATCACGATCTCGGACGATGGCCGGGGTGTCGATTACGAACGCGTCCGGGCGCGGCTGCGTCACAGCGGGGAAGTCGCCGAAGACGAACTCTCGCACCTCTCGGAACGGGATTTGATGGCGTACCTGTTCCAGCCGGGTTTCACCACCTCGACTGCGGGGGATGTCTCGGGTCGCGGCGTCGGATTAGATGTCGTCACCGACACGGTGCGCCGACTGCAGGGGACTGTGACACTCGAAAGCAGTTCGCGCGCCGGGACGACGTTTGTCATCCTGGTGCCGGTGACGATTTCGACCATGCGCGTGCTGACCGTGCTGACCGGAGGCCAGACGTTCGGCATTCCCAGCGCGATGGTGGTCCGCACGGGGCGAGCGGCGCGCCAGGATCTGCGGGAGCTGGAAGGGGGGCTGATCCTCAATCTCAACGGCGAACCACTGCGCTGGATCTATCTCGGGGAGTTGCTGGGCCTGCAGGCGTCACGTCAGGCCACCCACGGCGAGTCGTGGCCATATCTGCTCATCGCTCAAGCCAACAGCCGGATTGTCGTGGCAGTGGAGGATGTGGAGGATGAATCCGAAGTGCTGCTCAAACCACTGGGCTTCCCACTGAACGACGTGCCGGGAGTGTTGGGAGCGACCATCCGTGCGGATGGGTCGGTCCAGCTTCTGCTGGATTTGGCCAGCCCCACCTGGACCGCCCGTGGACAGCATGCCGCACCGTCACGCCCCCCATCCCCGCAGGCCCGGCGGATCATGGTGGTGGATGATTCACCGACCACGCGCGCGATCATGCGGAATGTCTTCACGGCGGCGGGCTACTCCGTCGTGACGGCCACAGACGGCATCGACGCCCTGGAACGCCTGCGGTCGCACTCGGTGCATCTCGTCGTCAGCGATGTCGAAATGCCACGTCTGAACGGCTTCGATCTGACTCGACAAATCAAATCGAAATACGGGCTGCCCGTGATCCTGGTGACCGGTCGCGAACAGGAAGCACACCGCCGCGAAGGGCTGGAAGCCGGGGCCGATGCCTACGTCATCAAGTCCACGTTCGAGGGCGAGGGGCTGTTGCAGATTGTGGAGCAATGGGTGTGAGGATTTGTGATTGCCGACTGAGTGGTCACATTCAATCGAAAATTGGCCATCGACAATTGGACATCAACCATGATCCGACTTCTCATCGTCGACGATTCTGTCACGCAGCGGGAAATCTTCCGGCGGTTGTTTATGGACGACGGCGCATTCACGGTCGTCGCTGAAGCGGCGACCGGGGAAGAGGCGATTCGTCTGGTGCAGACGCATCTGCCCGATGTCGTGCTGATGGATATTCACATGCCGGGAATGGGGGGCATTGAGGCGACTCGCGAGATCATGCGGGTGTGTCCCGTGCCAATCGTGGTCGCCAGCGCGACGCTGCGTAAACAAGACGTCGATCTGGCCATGAAGGCTCTGGAGGCCGGGGCGGTCTCGGTCATCGAGAAGCCACAGGGGGCCGTGCTGCTGCATCTGCAAAAGATTGCTCCGCAACTGCGCGCGGAGTTGGTGGCGGCCTCGCAGGCCGTCGTACTCCGCCGGTCAGCGCCCGCGACACACCGGGCACCAGCCCCGGTTTCGGCCAGGGGGGCCTCCAGGGGCCTGGTGGAGGTCATTGGCATCGCGACATCGACTGGCGGACCGCCGGTGTTGCTGCAGATATTCTCAGCGCTGCCTAAGCCGTTTCCGCTGCCGATTCTGTTGGTGCAGCACATCTCGGAAGGATTCGTCGAGGGCTTTGCACGCTGGCTCGGGGAAATGACCCGGCATTCCGTCCGGTTGGCTGCGGAAGGCACGCCATTGGAGCCGGGCATCTGGCTGGCTCCCGCAGGCAGACATTTGGCCCTGGCCCCGCGCACGCGCATCACACTCCCGTCGCGCCGGGACAGCGACATCCATTGCCCCTCGGCCAATGTGCTGTTCGAGTCGCTGAGCCGTCACGCGGGTTCCTCGTCGTTGGGAATTTTGTTGACCGGCATGGGAGACGACGGAGCCCGCGGCCTGTTGGCTCTGAAGCAGGCGGGAGGCCAGACGGTCATCCAGGACGAGGCGTCCGCACTAATCTGGGGCATGCCCAAATGCGCGAAAGAATTGGGGGCGGCGAATCAAGAACTCAGTCCGGCGGAGATCGTACGCGTTATGATGCAAGTGGGAGGGATTTGAGATAGGGCGGTTCAAATCGGGCGATGATTGAGCGGCGGTCCAACGGCCCGCCGCGAACGCCACCAATGGACGGTGGCCTCTTCCACAGCGTGTGAGAATCCCGGTTCCTCACACGCGGGTCCGCGAAGCAAGCTGCCCGGCTGTTCCTCAACAGCCGGGCCTCCGAACAGTGTCTTCCATCACGGAAATCAATGGCGGTGCAGCATGCTGTCCAAAGTCCTTGTCGTAGACGACTCCCCGGTCGACCGTCGGTTGGCAGGACGGTTGATCGAGAAGCTCGGTGACATCGAGTTGTTCTACGCCCCAGACGGAAAAGCCGCCCTGGATCAGGTGGCAGCGCACCTTCCGGATCTGGTCGTCACCGATATGCAGATGCCTGAACTGGACGGATTTGGTTTGGTGGAGGCGCTGAAACACCAATATCCACTGATTCCCGTCGTGTTGATGACCGCCGCGGGCAGCGAAGCCATCGCCGCCCAAGCCCTGTTGGCCGGAGCCGCCAGCTATGTCCCGAAGTCCGCCTTGGCCGATGACTTGGCGGATGTCTGCCAACGCGTACTGGCGATGTCACATGCCCGGCGTTCGCAAGCGCGGTTGACGAGCCGAATCATCCGTTCGACCACTGACTATGAACTGGAAAACGAGCGGGAACTCCTGCTGTCGCTGTCCTCGCAATTGCAGCTGCAATTCACCGCCATGCGTCTCTGCCCGGAGTCTGAGGCCCTGCGGATTGGTATCGCCCTGGAAGAGGCGCTGTTGAACGCCTTTTATCATGGCAATCTGGAATGCCCGTCCCACCTGCGTGAAGCCGATGGCAACCAGTACGAACAACTCGCGTCGAAACGTGTCGGCGAGTCGCCTTATCGGGAACGCCGCATCCACGTCACCGTCAGCCTGTCCTCGACAGAGGCCCTGTGGACCATCCGCGACGAAGGACCGGGGTTCGATGTTCGAGCCCTGCCGGACCCCACGGATCTGGAATATCTGGAACGCCCACACGGACGGGGATTGTTACTGATGCGGACGTTTATGAGCGAGGTCGCTTACAATGATCGAGGCAACGAGGTGCGAATGGTCAAGCGCAAGACGACCGAGTCGCACTCCACCCGTTGACTGATCACGCTCGGCGCGTCCTATCCCAGATCAACAATCCCATGAGCGGCATCCTGCTGGTTGAAGACAGTCGCACTCAAGCACACACCTATCGGTGCCTGCTCGAGGAGGCGGGCTACACGGTGCGTCATGCCGCGAGTGCCGAGGCGGCATTTCAACTCTGCCAGGAGATGACGCCCGATCTCGTGCTGCTGGATCAATACCTCGGAGACAAATCGGGGCTGGAGGTGTGCCGGCGCTTGAAGAGCGACATGACGTTGCAGGTCATTCCCATCGTCGTGCTGACTGCCAGCCAGAGGGAACAGGACCATATCGCGGCACTCGATTCCGGAGCGGATCGGTTCTTGTCGAAGGACAGCCCGCCGCAAGAACTGCTGGCCGTGGTGACGGCGCTGCTCAAGTCCACGTTCACTGTCGAGTCCCGGGACCGCGACATCGAAACACGCAACTCGTTCCTGAGCGGCGCTCGACTGCTGGCGATTGACGACAGCCGTGTCTATCTCTCCGAACTGTCGGAGAAACTCCACGCCAGCGGGTTCCAGGTCTCCACCGCGCTCTCCGGACCGGCGGGTTTGGAACTGTTGGAACGGGAGTCGTTTCACGTGGCCGTCGTCGATGTCGTCATGCCCGAGATGGACGGCTTCGAGGTGTGTCGGCAGGCGCGGGCGTGGGCCAACACGCACCAGCAACAGCTGGGATTGTTGGTTCTGTCGGGCCAGGAGAATCGCGAGGTCTTACTGCAAGCGCTGGAATCGGGGGCCGACGATTTTGTCAGCAAGCAACAGGACATGGATGTCATTCTGGCGCACATCACCTCTCTGGTGCGCCGCGTGCGCATGATGCGACATATCGAGGCCACCAAGCAGAAGACGCTCTTGCAGGATCTGGCACTGCGCGAAGCCGACTTTCAGCGGCAGCAAGCGGAAGAGCGTGCCAAAGATGCCGAAGCTCGTGCGGCGTTAAACGAAGAACTGCGAGTCGCCAAGGATGCCGCCGAATCCGCCAATCGCGCCAAGAGCGATTTCCTGGCCAACATGAGCCACGAAATCCGCACGCCGATGAACGGTATCATGGGCATGGCGGAACTGCTCGCTGGCACGCCGCTGCGCGACGATCAGCGCGAGTTCCTGTCGATGATCCAACAGTCGGCGGACGCGCTGCTGCGGCTGCTCAACGACATCCTCGACTTCTCCAAGATCGAGGCGGGCAAGATGGAATTGGAGTTGATCGAATTTGAACTCCCGGAATGTATTGGCAAGGGGCTGCATCTGTTGTCGCTGCGAGCGACTGACAAACAATTGGAACTGGCGTGCCGCGTCGATGCGAGCATTCCCCATCGGCTCATCGGCGACCCCGGGCGTCTGCGGCAAATCATCGTCAATCTGGTGGGCAACGCCATCAAGTTCACGGAGCACGGCGAAATTGTGGTCAATATCGAGCCGGAAGAAATCCGCGACACGACCGTCCGCTTGAAGGTCTCCGTGCGCGACACCGGCATCGGCATTTCCGCGGATCAGCAACACCGTCTGTTTCAGGCGTTCTCTCAGGCGGACGCTTCGACGACGCGACGTTACGGCGGCACGGGCCTGGGACTGGCGATCTCGTTACGTCTGATTCAAATGATGCAGGGCCGCATCTGGGTCGAGAGCGAGGTCGGACAGGGCTCCACGTTTTCTTTCGTGGCGGAATTTGGCATTGCCGAAAATCAATCCCGTCCGCGTCCCGCTCAAATGCAACAGATTCGCGAACTGCCCGTGCTGATCGTCGATGACAACTCGACGAATCGCCGCATCCTGGAAGAGATCCTCCGCAATTGGGGGATGCAGACCACGTTGGTCGACAGTGGGGCAGCCGCGTTGGCGGCCATCGACGATGCGCAACTCGCGGGTCGGCCCTTCCGCCTGGGGCTGCTGGATTATCACATGCCGGATATGAACGGCGTCCAGTTGGCCGGACGTGTCTCGTCGCAACCGGGCTGCCAACAGTTTCCCTGGTTGATGTTGTCGTCTTCCATGTCGACGTTCGATCCCGAGCAACTCCGCCACGTCGGCATCCAACACTTGCTGCGGAAACCGGTGCTGTCCTCCGAATTGTTGGACGCCGCGCTGAATGTCCTCGGAGTGGAGTTGGCCGTCGAAGCCGCCACGAAGCAGGAACGCTACCCCAGCCTTCCGCCGCGGCGCATCCTCCTGGCCGAGGACAGCCGAGTGAATCAAAGAGTGGCGATCGGCTTCTTGTCCAAATGGGGCCATCAAGTCCTTGTTGCCAACAACGGAATTGAGGCTGTCGATCTGTGGCAACGCGAGCGGTTTGATCTGATTTTGATGGACATGCAGATGCCGGAGATGAACGGTTATGACGCGACCGTCGCGATCCGCAAGGCAGAGCAAGCGACGGGCCACCGAATTCCGATCATCGCCATGACCGCCGAAGCCCTGAAGGGGGATCGCGAACATTGTCTGGACAGCGGGATGGACGGCTACATCTCCAAGCCATTTGACCCCCAGAACCTCTATCAAGTCGTGGCCGCAGTTCCGGCCCAGGCATGTGCGACCGCCGGAATGCAGGAACACGCGGAAGCCACGACTCCTCGCGACACTCTCGCAGAGGCATCCACGCCATTGAGCCACGCAGGTCTGATCGACTGGGCCGTGGCCCGAAAAAACACGGGCCACGATGCCACCATGCTGAACGAGTTGATCCAGATCTTTGTGTCCGAGTGTCCTCATCTGCTGTCCGATCTGCATCGGGCCATCGACACGTCCGATGCCGTACTGCTCCGTCGCACCGCACACACCCTGAAGGGATCCGCCGCCATCTTTGGGTCGCAGTCGGTGATTGACGCAGCCGTGCGGTTGGAGCTGATGGGGCGTGACAACGATCTCGGATCTGCCACCGAGGGACTGGAGCAATTGGAATCCCGCATGGCCAGCCTGGTGAAAGTGCTCCAACAACCCCCGGGCACAATCACTGAAACCACTTCTTGAGGTCGCGGCACACGGTACAAAAACTCTGCACACGTTCGGTGAGGTGGAATTCTGGCTCCACCCATCAGTGCCGAACGAATCTTCGCATTCCGAAGTAGCGTGAGTTCGGTCACTGCACCTTAGGCGAACACCAATCCGCTGTAGTTAAATCATGTGCAGAGGTTGAAGAGGGCCTGGGCGAGGGCTTGGTATTTGAGCGATTCGGGGGTGGAGGGGTCAGGCGCGGGAAATTGTTTTTGCAGCATTTCCTGTGCGAGGGAGCGGCGGAGGGCGGCGAGAGTCTCGTCTCACAAACCTCCCGTGCCAAGTCACACCGGTAGGCCCCAAAGCGAGCCAACCGGTGCCACCCCGCGCGGCCGGTTGGAGTCGAAAAGGACGACAAGGAGTCGCCGTCGTAGAACGGGATTTAACCCAATACCGAGAAGCGTCCGGTCGTCATTGGCGGGTCGCATGGGAACCGAAAGACGACCTCCCTCCTCGGGGCGAGGGAATCAGGACGGACAAGGATGTCCGTCCTACGCACGCACGGGCACGTCGGCAACGTGCCTCACATGCGGCAGTCGCAAAAAGTTCTTCAACAACTCCATCCCCGAGTCCGTCAGAAAACTCTCCGGATGAAACTGCACGCCATGCACTGGGTAGCGGGCGTGGCGCATGGCCATGATTTCACTGGGGTGGTCGGCGTCGCGGGTCCCGCCGCAGGCGATGAGTTCGGGGGTCAGCGTCTCTTCGGGGACGACGAGGCTGTGGTAGCGGGTGGCGGTGAACGGGTTGGGGAGTCCGGCGAAGACTCCCTTTCCGTCGTGGTGGATCTCGGAGGTCTTGCCGTGCATCAGGCGTTTGGCCCGCACCACTTGAGCGCCGTAGACTTCGGCCATGCACTGATGCCCCAGACAGACGCCGAGGATCGGGATGCCGGTGGGGCCGAATTCCTGGATCAGGGCCTTCGAGATCCCCGCCTCGCCGGGGCTGCACGGGCCGGGCGAGACCAAAATCCGGTCGGGCTTCAGGGCGTGAATCTCGGGCAGCGTGATCTGGTCATTGCGGGCGACCAGTATCTCCAGCGAAGAGTCGATCTCCCCGAACCTTTGCACCAGGTTGTAGGTGAACGAGTCGTAGTTGTCCAAAACGAAGATCATGAGGCAGTCCGACAGCTCCGAAGAGTTCAACGAGGCACCGCGATTGTAGCGGGGGCAACACGGGCTGTCCTGCCGAGAGCGATCAGCTTCTTTGTGGACTCAACGCTTCGAGAACAGATCTGACAAGATGAGGTTCTCGATGACCGTCCGGAGTTTGTAGTCCTCCTTCTGACCAGCGGCAGCGATGGCCTTGATCTGTGCCGTGTCGTCGACGGTCATCACGCGCCGCAGAGCATAGGTCGCCAGTTGTTCGACGAAGGCTTCGGCGAAGCGGTCGGAGTCTTGAGCGAGTAATTGTTTGAACTCGTCTGAACCGTTGTAAGACCGGCCATCCATCAGTTGGCCACTGGCGTTGACGGGTGGGGCGTCCCCTTGTCCTCCGGCCACTGTTTCGCTCGTTCGCCAGCGGCCAATGGCGTCGAAGTGGTCGAAGGCGAAACCGAGCGGGTCGATCTTCTGGTGGCACGAGGCACAGGTCGCGTGTGTGGCATGGGCCTGAAGCTGCATGCGGATTGTGGCCTTCGGCTGGTCGCTGGGAGTCGGTGCAAGCGGTTCGACGTTGGGCGGCGGGGGAGGTGGAGTACGGCCAAAGACGGCCTCCGAAACCCAGACGCCGCGATGTACCGGGCGATGCCGTGTGCCATCAGATGTGAGCGAGAGTATCGACGCCTGGGTCAGCAGCCCGCCGCGATGCTCCTCGGGGCGGAGCGACACACGCTGCAAGCTGCTGGCCGACGGTCGCGGCAGGCCGTAGTGCATGGCCAGTCGCGGATTCATCATCGTCCAATCCGACACCAGGAATTCCCGCAGCGGCAGGTTCTTGGAAAACACCTCGCCGAAGTAGCCGGTTGTTTCTAGGACCATGCTCTGTTCCAGCCACTTGTCGTAGTCGGGGTAGAGGCTCGCATCGGGCGGGAACGCTCCGACGCGGTGCAGCTGCAACCACTGACGCGGGAACGACTCGGTGAAGCGGGCGATCTTGGGATCGGCGAGCATCCGCGTCAGTTGAGCGCGCAGGACTTCGGGGCGATGCAGCGTCCCTTGCTGAG
>JAYTWO010000417.1:0-4040 GCA_043743415.1 Planctomycetota bacterium | reverse complement strand
GCAAATCCCGCCGGGAGCTGTCATCTTGGGATCGAAGGTCTCGATCTGACTCGGCCCGCCTTGCAGGAACAGAAAGACGACCGACCGACCGGTCAGCAGATGGTTCAGGTCGCTCCCGAGGGCCCTCTGCGACCCCAGCCACGGCAACAACGCGCCGCCGAGTCCCCAGGTGCCCGCCTTCAGGAATTCGCGGCGTGAACTCCCTTGACCGTCGAACATTGTCAGCATGGGGCACCTCGGGTTCGTGAACGCAACGATGTATCAATACCATCTGATGCGACGAATGTGAAGCCGAATTGGGGATTCCGTAGCAGAAGTCGTCAGACTTCTGCCGTACTCTGATGAAAGGCGAGCAGAAGTCTGACGACTTCTGCGACAGCGAGTTTGTTGCTCTCTCACTCCCGAACCGCCTACAGTGGAGTCTCTGGCTCGGCCTCCTTTTCAGGAACTGGTTCGTGATGAATTCGACTCTGCGTGCAGGCGTGGTGATGGCCTTGATGGCCTTCGTGGTGTGCGGTGCAGCCCCGGCAGCGGATGAGTATGCCCCTCCGATTGCAGCGGCGTCCGAAGAAGGCCAGCTTGCCATCGGCGGGTTCAAGGTGCCCGAAGGTGTCGAAACGAAACTCTTCGCCGCCGAGCCAATGCTCGCCAACCCGGTCGTGTTCGGCATCGACAATACTGGCAAGGTCTACGTCTGCGAGACCTTCCGCCAGCAAAAGGGGGTCGAGGACAACCGCAGCCACATGAACTGGCTACTGGATGATCTGTCGCTTCAGACCGTCGACGAACGGGTGGCGATGTTCCGCAAGCACCTCGGGGACAAGGCCAATGACTACACGAAGGAGCAGGACCGGCTGCGGCTGATCGAGGACACGAACGGCGATGGAGTGGCTGACAAGGCGACCGTCTTCGCCGATGGCTTCAACGACATCGCCGATGGCACCGGAGCTGGCGTGCTGATTCACAAAGGCGATGTGTTCTATACATGCATCCCGAAGCTGTGGAAGCTGCGGGATACGAGCGGTGATGGAAAGGCCGACGCCCAGGAGTCCCTGGCCGATGGGTTCGGCGTGCGGGTGGCCTTTCGTGGGCACGACATGCACGGCCTGCAACTCGGGCCGGATGGTCGGATCTACTTCAGCATTGGGGATCGTGGCTATCACGTGACGAACAAGGAGGGAAAACTTCTGCATCGACCGGATACGGGGGCGGTATTCCGCTGCGAACTCGACGGGAGCCATCTGGAGGAGTTCGCGTACGGCCTCCGCAATCCGCAGGAGTTGGCGTTCGACGACTTCGGCAACCTCTTCACCGGGGACAACAACTCCGACGGCGGGGACAAGGCCCGCTGGGTGTATGTCGTCGAGGGGGGCGACACCGGCTGGCGGATGTATTACCAGTACGCCGACAATCGCGGGCCGTGGAACCGCGAGCACATCTGGCACCCCTACCGCGAGGACGCTGCGACGACCGCGGTTCAACCGGCCTACAGCATCGCCCCGATTATCAACCTCGGCGATGGTCCCTCGGGGCTGGTCTACTACCCCGGCACCGGACTTCCCGAGCGGTACAAGGGACATTTCTTTATGGCCGACTTCCGAGGCCAACCCGCCAACAGTGGCATCCGCTCGTTCGCCGTCGAGCCGCACGGGGCCAGCTTCAAGCTGGTCGACTCGCATTGGTATCTGGAACGTATCCTAGCCACCGATGTCGACTTCACCCCCGATGGCCGGATGATGGTCAGCGACTGGGTCGATGGCTGGAACGGAGCGAACAAGGGGCGGCTGTATACGTTTACCGACAAGGCATCTCAGAACAGTGCGACGCAGCAGGTCGCGAAGCTGCTGGCTGAGGGACTGACTGCGACCCCCTCCCCCGAGGTCGCCCAGCTCCTGAGCCATGCCGACCGCCGCGTCAGGCAACTCGCTCAGTTCGAGTTGGTCCAGCGGAATGAACTCGCCACGCTGACGCAGACATTGACTGCTGATTCGTCACAACTCGCTCAGTTACACGCCTTGTGGGGGCTGTGGCAGCTGGGCCGCGCGGGTTCGGTCGTGACACCAGCGATCAAGACGGCCCTCACGGCGAAGGACGCGGAAGTCCGCGCTCAAGCGGCCAAGGTCGTCGGAGAACTGAAACTCAAAGACAGCTCAGCGGCCCTGCTCGGGATGATTCAAAATGGGAATCCGCGCGAGCAGTTCTTTGCAGCGATCTCGCTCGGCCATCTGCAATCCAACGAGGCTGTCCCCGCGCTCATTGACCTCCTCGCCACCAATCAAGACAACGACCCCATGCTGCGGCATGCGGCGGTCATGGGGTTGGTCGGTGCGGCAGATCACGCGGTTGTGAAGCAGCACGCCACGCACGGTTCGCGCTCGGTGCGACTCGGCGTGTTGCTGGCGATGCGGCGTTGGTCGGACCCGGAGATTGCTCGGTTCCTGAGCGACGGCGACCTCGACATTGTGGTCGAAGCCGCCCGCGCGATTCACGATCTGCCGATTGCCGCAGCACTGCCCGCTCTGGCCAAGCTGGCGGATCAACCGCTGGATTCAGAGCCACTCCTCCGCCGGGTGATGAACGCCAACTATCGCCTCGGTCAAGTCGAGGGGGCAGCACGGATCGCCAAGCTGGCCGCCTCGACACGGATTTCCGACGAATTGCGGCTCGAAGCCATCGCGGAACTGATGGAGTGGGCCACTCCACCGGTCCTCGACCGCGTGACCAACGAGCATCGCCCACTGGCAGCACGGGACGCCGTCCCGGTTCGTGGCGCGGTCCAGTCGGCCCTCGGGTCGCTGCTGGCAGGGAGCGACAAGGTCCGCACCGAAGGCGTGAAGCTCGCCGCAAAGTACGGCATCACCGAGGTCGGCCCCGAGCTGGCCAAGCTGTTGGCGGACAAGGGACAATCTTCGAAGGTCCGCGTGGAAAGCCTCAAAGCCCTCGGGGCACTGAAGAGTCCGCTGCTCCTCGCTGCTGTGGATACCGGCCTGCAGGACAGCGACCCCTCCCTGCGTTCCGAGGCCCGCCGCCTGCTCTCGGCCACCGATCCCGAGCGAGCCATCGTGGAGTTCGAGGCGGTCTTGATTCACGGCACGCCGCGTGAGCAACAGTCGGCGGTGCGCGTGCTGGCGGGTCTGAAGTCTGCGACTGCGGAAGCAGTCCTCGCCACGCAGCTCAACACCTTAGTCGCGGGGAAGCTCGCCCCCGAAGTGGAACTCGATCTGCTGGAAGCGGTCGAGGCCCGCCAGTCGCAGGCCCTCAATGCCTCCCTCGCAGGCTATCTCAAGACCCGACCACCCGCAGATGTCCTGGCCACCCATCGCGAGTGCCTCTCCGGAGGCGACCCCGAACGTGGCCGCGAAGTCTTCTTCGGAAACGCAGCCGCCTCCTGCCGCCGCTGCCACAAAGTTGGCGATCAAGGCGGCACCGCCGGTCCGGACCTGTCGGCTGTGGCCCTCAATCCAGAGGGCAAGAGCAAGCCGCGACTGGAACTGCTGGAGTCGATCCTGCTGCCGAATGCGAAGATCGCCAAGGGGTTCGACACGGTGGTGCTGGTCACGGATGACGGGCTGGTCTACACCGGCGTGCTGCGAGAGGAGACGGCCGAGGTGGTCCAGCTGATGACCTCAACCGGCGAGGTGATCTCGGTGCCGACACAAAAGATCGAAGACCGCGCCCGAGGGAAATCGGGGATGCCGGAAGATGTGACCCAGGGGCTCACGAAGCGCGATCTGCGCGACCTCGTCGAATTCCTCTCGCAACAAGTGACACCCGCCGATCCGACGAAGCACTGAACCCCGAGGCAATGTCGTACCGCGACTCGCACTCCTACGGCGAGAGAACCCCTAAACTCGCGAGTCCTCATTCCCAAGCTTCGCTGGGGGCTGGGTGACGCAGGCACAAGAGGCCGGTAGAATCGCCCGTGTCTCTCTGGCGGTTCGGCCCAGACATCGCTCGGAATGTCTGGGCGACCAAGAAACAACACGATCGGAAGGCGAACATGTCCCCTGTCACCTCTTGTTGTTCCACAACCCAGACGC
>JAYTWO010000416.1:0-2503 GCA_043743415.1 Planctomycetota bacterium | reverse complement strand
CCGCGAGAAATGCGACCAGACGGCCTGGAAAGGCCGTCCTACTCGGTAGACTTCCTCTGTCCGCTCGCCCAAGATGTCATGCCGTGATACGCCTCAATGCCCGGTCGGCACACCCACCAGATTCGCCGCCTGGTCGAACTCCCAGGCAAACGGCCCGCTCTCGATCGTCACGCGCGGGTGGCCCAGCAATTGCGGCAGGCAGGCTTCGCTCACGAGCATCTCTTGCAGCAACAGCGTATTTCGAATCTGGACGACTCGGGCATCCGGCGGTTCGGTCAGGCCGAGTGTCTTGAGGGCCGTGTTGACGACTTCCCAATCGGTGTCGTAGTAGACGGGGATCATGGCGGCTGTGGCGTGACCGGCGGTGATGCAGTTGACCTTGGTTGACTCCATGTCGAGGGCTTCGACGGTGCGGCGGTTGGTGAACTCGGCGAGGCCGATGCCGGTGCCGTTGCCGTGGGTTTTAACGGTGAGGCCGCGAATGAAGATGCGGCGGCAGTTGGTCGCATCGTCCGGCGTGGCCGCGTGGTCGTTGAACTTGCGGCCGACGATGTTGGTGTCCATGCCGGTGCCGCTGATCTCTTTGCCGATCTCGTCGACGACCAGCAGATCGATGTCGTTGAGGGGCAGCCTGGGCATCCACGCGCGGGCCTTCTCCAGTAGGGCACACTCGCGCTCGTAGAACTTCTCCACGGGGACGCCTTCCACCAGAGCGGTCTCCTCGAAGGCGTTCTCGACGATCCCCAGTCCGCCGATCACGCGGCACTTCCGGACCACCACATCGGCCACCGCGCGGATGATCTCCAGGAACGTGAACGACTTGATCGCCCGGTGATAGACCACCGCCCCAGCCTGCTTCCCCAGGCCGATCAGCATCATCTTGTGCAGTCCCGATTCGATCGGCCCCACGAACATCGTGTGCGGCTTGATCCGGTTGGCGATGAAGACGTGGTCGGCCTCGCTGGCGTTTTTGTCGAAGTGAACGGGGATGCCCTGGGGCGTCTTGTCGACGATCACCGTCTCCATCGACGCCTGGATCGGGCAGCCGATGAATTCTTCCGTGACACCGAACCCTTCAATCACGGCCCGCTGCCCGGAGGCTGTGGCTCCCCCGTGACTCCCCATCGCGGGGACGACGAACGGCTTGGCTCCCAGAGAGAGGAAGTGCTGAACGATCTCGCGCGTGATGAGAGCGACGTTAGCCACGCCGCGACTGCCAACGGTAATGGCCACGGTCTGGCCGGGCTGGACGCGGCCCGCAAGATTGAGCGAGGCCAGTTGGTCCCGCACAGCTGTGGCGACATCCCCGAGACGCGGGGTGTCGAACGATTGGCGGATGCGGTACATGCGGGGGAGGGACATGGAAGTGGCTCGTGGAGAGTGAAGCGAGCGGCAGACGTGAGTCTGTCGTGTTTCGACGTGAGAAGCTGCTTCTTTCGGCAGGGTGAAGCATCTGTTGCAAACGTGTTCTACCCTTTCGCCCGCACCTCTTTGACCTTGGCCACGTACGCCTCAGCCAGCTTCTGAATCCCGGCGAAGTCGCTGTTCGCGAGATGCTCCTTGGTGACGAGCGAACTGCCCAGACCGACCGCACACGCCCCCGCCTTGACGAAGTCGGAGAGCGTGTTGAGGTTCACGCCGCCGGTGGGGAGCAGGCGAATCTGTGGGAACGGCCCGGCCAGAGCCTTGAGGTGCGTCGGCCCGCCGATCTCGGCTGGGAAGACCTTCACGACATCCGACCCACACTCCCAGGCGTGCAGCACCTCGGTCGGGGTGAAGGCCCCGCTCATCACCACCTTGTCATAGCGGTTGCAGATCTCGATCACCTGCGGCCTCACCGCCGGTGTGACGATGAACTCCGCTCCGGCCAACATCGCCGCCCGCGCGGTCTCGGAGTCGAGGACCGTCCCGGCCCCCAGCAGAATCTTGTTGCCGAGTTTGCGGCTGACCTCGGCCAGGATGTCGATCGCTCGCGGGACGGTGAATGTGATCTCGATGACATCCACCCCGCCCGCGTACAGAGCCTCGGCCACATGTACCAACTGATCCCCGCTCGGAGCCCGGATGATGGCCACGATACCCAGGTCGAGGACACGTTGCAGATCGGAATGACGACTCATGAAGATCAACTCGTGTTAGCCGTCGAGCTTGCTCGACGTGACGTAAGGAGTAGCAGAATTCGTCAGAATTCTGCCGACATCGTACTCCATTTCGGTCAGTCGGAAGAAGTCTTACGACCAATGCTTTCAATATCGTGATCTTTGCAGATTGTCGTGTTTGTGTCAGGATGAGTGGGGTTTGTTCGCGTGGGGTTTCACTGGCCAAGAATGACGCACATGGCGAATGCGTTGTTTACGGTCGGGTGCCACGCCCCTGAGTCTTCGCTGTCCTTTACACACGACTCCGCTGGGTGGCCCCGGTGGATTCGCTTTGGAATCTACGGGGGCGGCGCAGCCGGAAGAGGTCTGCTTGGGAAGATCGTATCGCGAGTGAACCTCTTGTG
>JAYTWO010000415.1:0-6755 GCA_043743415.1 Planctomycetota bacterium | reverse complement strand
CCGCTGGGTTCGCGGCGACCACCCACCGTTGAAACGGTGGGCTATTATCAACCGTCCCTACCGGGACGAAGAGCGGACTGGCCACGGACTGCCCGTGAGCAATCACAAAGTGCGTCTCGCACTCCTTGGCCAGTGGCCCTCCTGGCCATTCCACCACCATCGATAGTGAAGCACACACCCGCTGATATCGGACCGCTCGCGATCGAAGCTGTTCGCGAGAGTCTCCACCGATACAATCTCATTGAGCCTCTCGCTTCGCACGTTCTCCAGACCAAATCGCCCTTGCCATGCCCGCCTCCATGCAGCACATCGAAGCCGCCCTTGAGGCCCTGCGTCATGGCAAACTGGTCATCGTTCTCGATGCCCAGGAACGCGAGAACGAGGGCGACCTCATCGCAGCTGCCGAACTGATGACCCCCGAGACGGTCGACTTCATGCTGCGGCAGGGAGCAGGGGTGCTGTGTGCGCCCCTGACTCAGGAGTACGCCCAACGGCTCCAGTTGACGCCCATCGTCGACCCCGAGTCGAACACCTCGCCGCATCAGACGCCGTTTCTGATCCCGGTCGACCATCGCGACGCCGGAACCGGGGTCAGCGCCCTGAGCCGGACCGCCACGTTGCGGGCTCTGGCCGATCTGCATGCCAAGTCTGCCGACTTCGTGCGACCCGGACACGTCAATCCTCTCCTGGCGCGCGAGGGCGGAGTCCTCCGCCGCGCCGGACACACCGAGGCCACTGTCGACCTGCTCAAGATGGCGGGCCTCTCACCGGTCGGCTGCCTCATCGAAATCTGCAGCCGCCGCACTTCGGGGATGGCTGATCTGGATGAGCTGCAGGAGATGTCGCAGCAGTACGGCATCCCCATCGTGTCGATCGCGGACATCATCCAGTTCCGCCGCGTGCGCGAGCGGCTGGTGCAGCGGGAGGTCGAAGTCGACATGCCGACCGGCGAGTACGGGACGCCCAAGTTCATCGCCTACCGTGTCGAGCATGAGGAGCAGGAGCCGTTGGCGATGGTCTGGGGCGACCTGTCGAAGGTCGAGGCCCCGCTGGTCCGGATGCACTCGTCCTGCTTCACGGGCGACATCCTCGGGTCATTGCGTTGCGACTGCGGCGAGCAGTTGCACATGGCGATCCGGATGATCTGCGATGAGGGGGCCGGAGCGGTGGTGTATCTGCCGCAAGAGGGGCGCGGCATCGGGTTGGTCGCCAAGCTCAAGGCGTATCAGTTGCAAGACGAGGGCCTCGACACCGTGGAGGCGAACCACCGGTTAGGCTTCAAGGCCGACTTGCGGGACTACATGGTGGGGTTGCAGATCCTTAAGGACTTGGGCCTGACCAAGGTTCGCATCCTGACGAATAACCCTAAGAAGACTGAGGCATTCGAGCATTGGCTCGATCTCAAAGTGGTCGAGCAAGTTCCCATCGTGGCCCCGGCTGCCCCGCTGCGAGAGAAGTACATGGACGCCAAACGCGACAAGATGGGGCACATCCTGCCGTAGAAAGCCCACGTTCTGGCGAACGTAGCCACCTTCGCCAGAAGGTGGGCAACTTGGCTCGGCGGTCGCGGGTGCCAACAGACTTCCGAAGTCTCCGAAGACTTCGGAAGTCTGTTCTGTGTGTGGACACGGGTTCCGGCCCCCCACGTTCTGGCGAACGTCGCTACGGGAATCTATCCCAAGCTCAGCACGCATTTGAGATACCCCGACTCCGGACAGTGGACCGACACCGGGTGGTCGGGGGCGGCACCTCGCGAGTCAATGATCCTCAAGGGGCGATCCGCAGACATCGCCGCATCGGACAGGACGCCTTCGAAATCGGTCCGCTGCACGAGGCCCGAACAGCTGCATGTGGCGAGCAGGCCACCGGGTTCGAGGACACCCAGGGCCAGGGTATTCAGGCCGTGGTAGCCACGCAAAGCGGCGTCGAGTTGGCCGCGTCCCTTGGCGAGCTTCGGCGGATCGAGGATCACGACCTCGTAGCGCTCGCCTCGTTGACGGGCCTGTTCGAGGTAGGTCCAGGCATCCGACTTGACGAACGTGGCTCGGTCCGCCAAGCCATTTCGTTCGGCATTCCCTCGGGCCAGATCGAGCGCACTCGCCGAGCCATCCACGCCGGTCACGGAAGCCGCTCCTCCCCGAGCCAATGCGGTGAGAGCGAACCCTCCGGAGTAGCAGCAGACATCGAGGACTTGGCGTCCGGCGCACCACTTGGCCACCGCGAGCCGATTGTCGCGCTGATCGAAGTAGAACCCGGTCTTCTGGCCGTGGCGGATGTCAACACGGTACTCGACCCCATGTTCGATGACGGTCAGGTCGCTCGGCGGGTCGCTGCCGGAAACCAGCCCGTCACTGGGCGGCAGACCTTCCTTGTCCATCACGCCCGTGTCAGTTCGCCGCCAGATGCCGGCGGGTTGGAGGAGTTCCTGCAACTGCGACGCGATGGCGGCTTCTCTCTGGAAGAGGGCGAGGCTCGTCCACTGCATCAACAAAAAATCGCCGTAGCGATCGACGGTCAGCCCGCTGAGGCTATCGCCTTCGCTGGAGATCAGTCGGCAGGCCCGCATCTCGGGTCCGTCGCCAAAGAGCCGCACCCGGCTGGCGATGGCTCGCGCGACGCGACCCGCGAAGAACTCATCAGTCAGGGACTCGTTCTCCTTCCAAGAGTAGAGCCGCACGCGAATCGCGCTCTCCGGATTGAACAGGCCCCAGGCGATGAACTCCCCCTCGACCGTGACGACGCGCACCGCAGCCCCCGGACCGGGCATGCCATCAATGCGACCCACCGACCCGACGAACACCCACGGGTGACGGTTGAGTGACGGAGCAGCCTTCTGGGGCCGAAGCCAAACGGTGGGGGTGGCCACGGCGGGGTCTCACTGTTTATCGTCGCGACGTTCGCCAGAACTCATGTTCGCTGGGTGAAAAGACTTCCGAAGTCTGGCGGCACAGTTACGGCCTGGGGGCGTCAACCTCTTGCAGATATGCGAGTAAGCGATCGCGTTCACTGGTCAGGTGCCGTACCCGCAACTGCGACCGCACGCGGGTACGCAACTCCAGGCGATGGACCGGCTTCGTCAGGAAGTCATCCGCCCCGGCAGCCAGAGCCTTCTCGATGTCCCCCATCTCCTTGAGCGCGGTGATCATTAGGATCGGAATCGGCTTGGTGGCCGGGTCATTTTTCAGTTGCGAGCAGACCTCATACCCACTGAGTTTCGGCATCATGATGTCGAGCAGAATCAAATCCGGATGTTTGGCACGGGCCACTTCGAGAGCCTCGCGACCATCGACCGCCATCAGAATCTCATGTCCATCGTCCGCCAGATAGGCTTCTAGCAATTCGCGGTTTTGCTGATTGTCGTCCGCGACAAGAATTCGACCAATCGGGGAGGCATCACTCATGGCTCGGGCATCCTGGACGGCTGTCAATCCGCGAACAACTCACGGACTGCGGCATTGTAGCACGACGCTCGGCGTCGTGAATCACGGCGCGGAGCGTCGTGCTACAATATTTCCGCGGTCGCCTGTCCCGCGTAGTCCTCGAACAGTTTTCGCCCCAGCAGGGCAGCAAACGCGACGCCCCCCACCGCCAGCGAAGCCCCCAGGCGGTGCTGGGTGTCGGCGGCGAAGACTTCCAGCGTGAGGACCAGAGCCAGCATCGGTACCGTCACCCAGCCGATGGCTCCCGGGAACATCCGCTTGCGCCCGCCCGTGCCACCTCGACGGATTTCATTGAACGCCACCGCGAGAACCACCAGCAGGCCGACGATCTGCCCCTTCCAGTCGTCCGGGTTGGTCTTGAACACCTTGGCCACGGCGTCGATCACGACCTGCAAGAACAGCACGCCCAGCATCACACCGGGGATCAATCCGGTTCCGCCTTGCAGGCTGCACCCGCCGACGACCGCCGCGGCGATGGCATTGAGTTCATAGCCCACTCCCATTGAGGACGGTGTACAGGTACTGATCTTGGCGGCATACAGGACTCCCGCGATCGAGGCCGTCACCGAGCCGATCGTGTAGGCCAGCCACTTCAGATTGTCCGTATTGATCCCGCTGAGCCGGGCGGCTTCTTCATTGCCACCGAGGGCATACAGATGCCGTCCGATCACGGTTCGGTTCATCAACAACCACAAGCCAGTCCCGAGAACCAGGAACACCACGACGGGAATCCACCACACCCGCAGGTCGCCGAACAGCGATGCACTGGCGTTGATCGACTGCACCTTGATCCCCAGTGAATCGGTGATCCCCCCATTCATGATCTTGGTCAGGCTACGCAGTCCGACGAGCGTCGCCAGCGTGGCCACGAACGGCGGCAGCTTGACGATGGTAATCAGCCAGGCATGAAACGTCCCGACGAGCAACCCCGTGGCCAGTGCCGCTCCGACGCCACACCAGACGATGAAAGCCGATGCCTGGGCGGGATTCGGCCTGCCACCGGAGATGGGGGCGAAGACGTAAGTGACCAGCACGCACACCGACGCCGAGAACAGGATCATCGTGCCGGACGAGAGATCAATCCCGCCCGCGATGATCACAATCGCTGCGCCGAGGGCAAAGATGCCGACCAGCGAGGTCTCCTGTGCAATGTCCCGGAAGTTCCGCCACGGTTCGCGGAAGTAGTCCTGGTTAATCATCGAGGTGATCGACAACACCGCGAAGATCGCAATCACGAGCCCCAGTTCGTTGCGGAAGCGGGCGAAAATACTCTGAGGGGAACCAGACATCGCGGAAACTTCTTCACGCAAGAGAGATTCACTGTACCACGGACGTCCTCGTCCGTCGGCTCACACGACGGACAGGGATGTCCGTCGTACGAATCGCCTGACTCGCGGGAGCTACGATCCAGTCGGCAACTCACGAGTTCAGGAGTTGACCAGACCGCGTTCGGTCAGCCACGCCTTGAAGTCCTTTAGGTAGAAGAACTTCGTTTCCGGCTTGAATAGCTCCTTCTTGATCGGCGACTTGTCGTCCGGCACGATGACCCGCAGTTCGGTGGCGTACACATCGCCGCCTTTCGCGAACTGACCGGTCGCCGGATCGTAGCTGGGGTAGGTCTTCTGAATGGTGGCGGTGTCCTTGTCGATGAACGCCTTCATCAGGGCGGTCCCGAGATAGCCCATTTGGTAGGGATTCTGCACGACCATCGCATCGATCCCGCCCGCCTCCATATCGGCAATGGCCGTCTGGGCAGCATCAAACACAACGACCTTCACCTTGTCCTTCACACCGCGTTCTTTGACGACCTCGGCAATCGCATGCGCGTTGTACGCCCAGATGCCCACGAGGCAGTTCAGCTCGGGGAAATTGTTGAGTGCCGTCTTCACGTTCTGCTGAGCCACGCTCAGGTCGGCCTCATCAGTCAAGGATGAGAGCAGCTTAAACGACTCCCCCGCCCCCTCGCCGAAGCCCCCGACTCGTTCGATCACGTTCTGCACGTCGGCTTTCCCGGCAAACGTGACGTACTGTCCCTCGGGCAGCAGAGCCTTGGCACACTTCCCGAGTTCCTGCCCCCCGACCAGATTGGTGGTGCCCAGGTAAGCAATGCGGGTGTCGTGGAACTCCGCCCCCATATCCGAATCAATACAGAACACCGGAATCCCCTTCTTCCGCAGCTCGCGCATCCCTTCCGCGATGGCCTGGTTCGTGGCATTCACCGGCGAGATCGCCACGGCTGCGATGTCGGTCTGGCTGGCGTACTGCTTGAGCTTGTTGATCTGCATGTCTTCAGTAAAGTCGGGCTTGTCCATCGCCACCCGCAGCCCGACATCGGCCAGCTTAAGATCCTTCTCCGCTTGTTCCATCCCTTTGTACATCGCATCCCAGAACGGGTCATCGCCGTTGACCAGCATGATGATCCGCTTCACCTGACCAGCGTCAGTGGTCGGCGTGGGAGCCTGAGTCGTCGGCGTGCCCGGTGCGGCGGGCTGTGCCACCGGCGGCGGATTCGCCGGGCAGCCGCTCAGCACGCAGGCCAGCAGGCCGGTCAACATCCAGTGGCGGAGCGCCACGCGACGACTGATGGGTGCAACAGACATCTTCGATTCCTCGGGAGTAGTTCGCAGCTGGGAAGACACACCGCTGGCTCTCTCATGTTCCTGTACACGGATCACGAATCGACCGATGCCGAGCGGTGGGAGAGGCGATGAAATCGCGGGAAAGACTGTCTCTCCAGAATAAGAGGCGATCCCGCAGAAATCAACTGGGACGGATGGGACGGCTCATGTCGGGTGCATTCGCCGAATGGTGGTGCCCCCCAAAGACGACTGCCTCGGCCCGAAGCCAGCCACGGACGCACACGGAACGGCACGGAAAAAGAGGGGCATGTTTATCAAGAGCGTGTTGTTCGACCTGCAAATCACCGGTGTCGAGATCGAAATGCCTGTCCTTCGATTGAGTCCGTACAACTCACGTCACAAATTTGCGCACGCTGCGCAAATTTCCGATGGTCTGGAGACCTCTGTACCCCGAAGGGGTTATCGATGACAGCCCAGGGTCGCGACGCAGGAGCGCACCCTGGGAAACGTGGTCCGGGGAAGCCCAACCCTGAAAGGGTTGTACACCCGCGAGACCGATGTAGAACCCCTTCAGGGTTCGTCCTCCGAGAGCGACTTGACCCAGGGTGCGCTCCCTGCGGTCGCGACCCTGGGCTGGGATGTTTCACCCCTTCAGGGTGCAGAGGCTGTCTCGACGAAGAGTGGTTTCTGGCTGACGGCTGACCGCTTCCCCTTCGGTTGCGGCTGTGCCGCGCTG
>JAYTWO010000414.1:0-4327 GCA_043743415.1 Planctomycetota bacterium | reverse complement strand
GTCGCGACCCTGGGCTGTGATGGGCCACCCTTTCAGGGTGCAGAGGTCGCGATGACCGCGAGTGGTTTCTGGCTGACGGATGATGGCTGACTGCTTCCCATTTGGTTGCGGCTACGCCGCGCTGGGTCGTTCATGGAAACGATCAACTCTGCCGGTTAGTTCATCTGATCCGATTTGGGGCGACTCTGCCGGTCGCCCGTTTTATATCGAAACGGACGACAGGTTCTTGACCCCCCAGCGCGGGAAGAGTACCGTGAGGGGGGGCCGGGCCAGGAAATTGACCGAAGTAAAGAAGACGGTCGCCTCGTCGCGGAGGTTTGGGGGTGCGCATTGATGGCGAGAAGCCGTTCGCACCCTCCTCGATTCCCCGCACCGTCAGTTGCCTTGTGTTTGGAGATGCTGCACATGTCTCGTCCACGGATCACCTTGGGAATCGCCATCCTGGCCTGCTGTTCCCTGATTCTCTGCGCGGTCGCAGCTGACCCGAAGAAGCCCACCTCCAAGAAGACCATTCCCGCGAAGGGCAGCCAGTCTCTCGTGGAGCAGACCGAGCCGACTCCCGTCGATGTGGTGGCTCACGCCGATGAAGCCGAGGCGATCGCCGAAGAGGATCGTGGTCCGTGGGAAGTCACCCACAAAGTAGAACTCGTCTTCAAAGACAAGCTTGCCGCAGCGGGCGAGAAGACGCTGGCGGCCAAAGTGCAACTGAAGAATACCTCGGAGACCGAGATTCCAGGCAAGCTGGTGCTGGTGATCGATGGCTCGTCGATTGAGGGCACAAAGCTGCATGCACCACAGGGGCAGTTCACGGAAACCACCCCGTACCTGCAAATGCTTCCGGCGAAGCGAGTGCTGGATATGGGCGACGAAACGCCGGTCAAGACGCTGATTCTAACCTCTGCGGAACCGACCAAAGACATGAACCTGGAAGCCGCGACTCTGCGCTGGCGAGCGTTCACACTCACCAAGCCTGCCGACCTCGACAACTCGCCGCCCGAAGACAATGTCCAAGTTCCGGGTAAGGGATACACCTGGGGCGAGATGCGACGAGTGATGGCGATTCAGAACAGCGCCACGATGGGTCTGGTGGAGAAACACAACGGGGCGATCCTGGGGACAGGCACCTCCGAAGACGCCAACGGAGCCCTCATCATTCGGGTGTACGCCGCGCAGGGCGGGATGTCTCGCAAACTGCCGGGCAGTATCGACGGCGTGCCGGTCGAGTTGACCGTCACCGGGACCATCAAGGGGGGCCCCGCGCTGTCGCGAGTGACTTTGAATGACGGCAAAGCCGAAGTGCCAGCCGACACTGAGCCAAGCCCGCTGCCCACCCCGGAACCGGTTCCAGAATCAGGCACCGTGATTGATTCCGCAGCAGACACGGCACTGCCGAGCAGTGCCAGCACTGTCAGCAGCTTGGTCGCCTCCCCATTTGCCGCGCCCCAGATTGGCCCACCGACCCGACGTTTTACCCGTCCCGTTCCCATCGGCGTTTCCGCCATTAATCAGAACGATGTCTGCGCCTCGGGGACACTCGGGTGTCGCTGCATCGATCGAAATGGCAATTCGTATATTCTGAGCAACAATCACGTCTTGGCCATGCAAAACAAAGGGGTCGTGGGGAACCCCATCTGCCAACCGAGTCGTGGAGATGTGGGCTGTGTGGCCAATGCGGGCGATGTGATTGCCACTCTGTCCGACTTCCAGCCACTTCAGTATTTCAGGACGGTCGCCGCAGCCTCCACTGCTGCGATCAACATCATGGACGCGGCCGCAGCCCTCAGTCCGGCGGGGCAGGTGGATGTGTGTACTCCCTCAGACGGTTACGGCATCCCTGCCCGCACTCCGCAGGAGAATCTGATTGTCGGGATGGGAGTTCAGAAATATGGACGCACAACCGGATTCACGAAGGGGAAAATCTATTCGCTCAATGTGGAAGCCATTGTGAGATACACGCCGGGGTTCGCCCGCTTCCGGAATACCATCGACATTCAAACCCAGTTTCGGAGTCCCGCATTCGGTGCCCCCGGTGACTCGGGCTCGTTGGTGGTGACGCTGGCTGATAAACGTCCGGTGGGCATTCTGTTTGCGGGAGGTGGGTATGATACCTTCCTGAACCCCATCAGCCCCGTTCTGCACCGTCTCAAGATGGGTGTGGACGATGGAACGGGTGCTCCTCCGATCCTCGGTTCCGGACGCATGGGATCGGCCAGTGGTCCGGTCAGACAGCACCAGAATATCCTCCTCCCATAACGGCCTGATTGATTCGAGTCAGGGGATGGATTTCACACTTCCGAGTGCCTTGTCAACGCTAGGATTTGGGGTTGAGCGAGGCCCGCGCGGGAGGGATCAACCCCCAGCTGAGCATTGACGGGGCACGAGTGGCCAGGTGCGGGAACCACCGGGGCCACCCGTTGGAGTCCAGCCTTTAGGCTGCTCTGGACGCACAACGCAGCCAAAAAGCTGGACTCCCACGTGCTGGTCAACGGCGTGCTTCAACATCCCCCACTGGACACTCCCGCCTCGATTCGGGAACATGCCTCTCCGCAACTTCTCGGTGGTGCCCGCCCCGCCCCACCACTCCCTGCGAGGTACTGCCCGTGGATCATGCTGCTTCTCCGAAGACCCTCCCGCCCGACGTGGTGGCGCGCATCTCCCGGCTGGAAATCCTCACTCGCGAGGTCGTCGAAGGCTTCCTCTCCGGCATGCACCGCAGCCCCTACTTCGGGCAGTCGATCGAGTTCGTGCAGCACCGCGAATACGCCCCCGGCGATGACGTGCGCCGCATCGATTGGAAGGTGTGGTCGAAGACCGACAAGTATTACTTGAAGCTGTTCGAGGAGGAGACGAACCTCCGCACGACGCTGCTGGTCGACATCAGCGAATCGATGCGGTTCGGGTCGGGCGTGGGAACCAAGTTCGACTACGCCTGCCAGATTGCCGGGGCGCTGACGTATCTGTTGCTCAAGCAACAGGACGCGGTGTCGCTGACGGCGTTCGACGACCAAGTGCGGGGGCAGGCTCCCTCGCGGAGCACGAACACGCATCTCGGGTCGATCCTGTCGGTACTGTTCCAGCAGAACCCGGCGAAGAAGACCGACCTGGAAGCGATCCTCAAGCAGGTCGCGCAAGAGAAGTCGCAGCGCGGGATGGTGGTGTTGATCTCCGACCTGTTCGTCCCGCGCGAGGGGTTATTCCGGGGTCTGCGGATGCTTCGCAAGCGCGGGCACGATGTGCTGGTGCTGCAAGTCCTCGACCCCGAGGAACTCGACTTCAGCTACACCGGCGTGACGAAGTTCGAGGGCCTAGAAGAGGCGGGCCAACTCGTCTGCGATCCGCGTTCGCTGCGCGAGGGATACCTGGCCGCGATGCAAACCTTCCTGCACGAAGTCCGCCGCCGCTGCGCCGCCGAAGGCATCGACCACGAGACGGTGCGGACGGATGAACACCTCGACGCGGTCTTGCGAAGATACCTCAATCACCGCCGGATGCTGATGCAGAACATCGGTCGGTAGGCGATGTCGCACCAGATACCCTAGTTTCTCGCTCTCCGGCTCCGCTTGGGAATGGAGGAAAAGAGAGAACTGGGGACTGAACGCTCATTCCGTGTGAAACAGTGAGTTGCCGTGCCAGAAGTCTCCCGTTTCTCGGCAGCAAGGCATATCATTCTGAGATTGGAAGGAGAGTGACGATGACCGTTCCCCAACGACTCCGAAAGCGAGGACGTAGGCCAGTCTTCCTCGCGCATGTTTATCGACCGTTCAGGCGAACAGGACGATCTGGGATCCTCGCTCAACTACCCAGATTGTCGGCTACGGAACGCCGAGATGTCCTCAATCGATTGATTGAACTGGATGAGGATGCGGCGACGCTCAACGAACTGACCTCTTCCGCAGAGGAATGTTTTCTGATGCTGGAAGCGATGGAGGCTCACGATGCCGAGAACGACGCCCGGTGAGATTTGGCTGATCGATCTGGGGTATGAAGCCAAGACTCGTCCCTGTTTGATTGTGAGCGACTACCCGGCAGATGATGAACTCGCCATCCTGATCCTGATTCCTCATACAACAGCTGTCCGCCACAATCGCTGGGAACTGGAGATTCCCAAATCATTTCTTCAATCGGGGGCCTTTCACCTTCAACAGATTCGCTCGATTCCAATAGCCAAACTCCAGAAGAAGCTCGGGGTACTTACTGAGCAGGAACTGCAATCGGTTCGATCCTCACTTTCAGTTGCTCCATCTTGTTCCGGAATGACGAGGGACGCTCCCGCCACCCGTTGTTTGTCATGACGAGGAGCATCGTGCGACTCAGGAACACCCACACA
>JAYTWO010000413.1:0-7914 GCA_043743415.1 Planctomycetota bacterium | reverse complement strand
GCCCCGCTCGATGAGGCAGCCAAGCAGCGGCTGTTCCCGTGGCTGCCGGTCGGCTCCCCGTAGGTCATGTCGCTCCGCGACTGACATTCTGAAGGGCGGTGGGACGCTGATAATTTAGAGTTCAAAAGATTCGTGAGATGATGCTGGCACGAAATGCGAGGCGGGTTCGTCCAGTTGACGGAGGGACCATGTCGTATCAATCCAGAATACAGAACAACGCCCGTGAAATCGGGTTCATCCGACTATTTGGGGGGGGCCGTAAACCAGTGGGGCAGACTGAGGCTAACTGGCCCATCCTACGGGGAACTCGTCGACATCGTCTATGACCGCGTCGATGGGCGATCGCGCCGCTTTCGGGACTGGCCGGAAACCAGTTGTGGTGTCTCGGGGCGACCCAGCATCGCGGCAGCGGCGCTCAGGCAGACCTCGCGCAGGGCGATCGTGATTGCCCCGTATTCGATCAGTGAGCAGATCACGACCATACCGGTGCCATTCCGGAATTCACCGACTTCCACGGCCCCGACCCACATCGCCGGGCTTTGAGCAAATGCCAGATGGGTCAACGCGGAGTTCCATTCCAATCGCATGCCGAGAATCTCGTTCCAGATCGCCAGACAGATGATCGGCAGCACGCACCAGCCGATGACGATTGCCAGTGTGATGAAGATCGCCCTCGTCTGGGACTTCACCGCCAGCCCGATGAGCATCGAGAGCCACGCCACCATCCGCAGCAAGACGAAGATCGCCCCGAAACTCCCCAGCAGATACCAGCCGACACCTTGGTCGTCCCACCACTGGTTGCCTCTGGCCTGGATCCATATCGCATGGCTGAGGACTACCGTGACCAACGGGATCGACAGCACCCAGATCAACCGGTTGACCCCTGCGAACTTCTGCTTCACGATCTCGCGGGTCGACAGCGGTGTCGACAACAGCACATCAAACGTCTCCCGCAGCCGCTCACTGGGCAGGACGGTCGCGGCCTTCGACACCAGAAACAGCAGCGACAGAATCCACAGGATGATCGACATAAAGACCATGACTTCGCTGCGGTTCCCATAATCTGTGATGCCCAGGAACAACAGACACACCACCAGCGTCGGCACCTCAATCACCAGCAGCATTCGCACCAGATACCGGAACGTCCCAAAGGCTCGCTTCTTGGTCTCGCGCCAGGCGATCGGCTTGTCGTAAGGCAATGTTTCGGTGTCGTTGACCAGGACTCGCCCCTGGGTCCAGCGGTTCTGGTTGAGGCGGTGGAAGAACCCGTCCAGGCCTTTCAGGATCGACATCACTCGACTCCCCCCGGTCGCCGCCGCGCGTGTGACTAGCCACCGCCGGGCGAGGACCAGATTGATCAGGATGGTCAGGCCAATCGGAATGGTGCGGACGAGGACATGCCAGAACGCCGGGCTGTACCTCATGCTCCAAAAGGTCGACCACTGGATGTTGATCGGCATGAACAGCAGTCCCAGATCGGAGTGGTGACTGATGGTAATCGGGCGAAAGGTCTGGAACTCGCCGACCTCGTTCGGACTGTAGCCGAGAAAGCTCAAGGCAGGCCCCAGGATCTGTGTGAGGACACTGTGGATCGGCTGCACATATTCGTTGATGGACCTTTCGTAAGCGGCTGAGATCTCATTTGTATATTGGTTGTACCCGACGCCCTCGATCAAAAAGATCGGGATCAAATACAGCCCCGCACCCAACAGATACGTCCAGATGAACGCCGCAGCTGTCGTGTGGAAGAACGCCGAACAGGCCATCGAGATTGCCCCCACCTGAGCGGCGAAGACACACAGCATCCAGATGCCGGACCATAACTCCAATTGGGTCACTCCGCCCATGCAGTAGGCGATCCCCAGTAGCGGCAGTGAGATCAGCAGGTAGCTGACCATGTTGACGACATGGGCCAGGTACTTCTCAAACAGAATCGTCCACGGGCCGAGCCTGGTGAGGAACAACAGTGTCAGCGTGTTCTTCTCTTTCTCATTCGTGATCGCCCCGACGGACAGGGCGGGCATGAACAGGCAGATTCCCGCGCACTGAAGAGCAATCGTGATCGTCATCAGTTGCTTGCCGGTTCCGAGCAACTCAAACGTCGTCTTCTGAAAGGCGTTCGTGTTCTCGACATAGATCAATAGTGCCGCACAGTACAGCAACAGCGCGTACACGACCCGCAAAACGTATGTCCGCTTGCGATTGGCGGTCTCCACCAGATCCTTGGCCAAGAGCGGGAGACTCAGACGGCGAATGAGGGCGGAGAGCATGGTTGATGGTTGATGGTTGATGGTTGATGGTTAATCGACGGAAAGCCCAGGGGTTGCAACCCCTGGGCGTTGGTCTCACTTCACTGACCACTGAAAACTGACGACTGAAAACTTCTTCTCAAGCCGTCACGCCTTCCGTGAGCTTCATAAACGCGGTCTCCATGTCCATCGCCTCCGGCTGGAACATGCGGATGCGGCCACCGAGTTGCACGATGGCGTCGTGCAGGTCTTCGATGGCGGTCTCGCTCTCGCGGACTTGGATCGCCAGTCGGTCGGTCTGCTCTTCGACCGAGATCACATGAGCTGAGCTGCGGAGAGCTTCGACCAACTGCGGCGGTGTCGTCACCAGTTGGACGTGGACGACCCGCTGCAAGGCCAGACGGCGGTAGATCGAATTCAGGTCTCCCTCGGCCACGAGTTGCCCGGCCTCCATGATGCCGATGCGGGTGCAGAACTGGGCCAGTTCTTGCAGGATGTGGCTGGAGATCAGGATCGTCTTCCCCATCTGTTGTAGGGCTTTCAATAACTCCCGCAGCTCAATTCTCGCTCGCGGGTCGAGGCCCGACGCCGGTTCATCGAGCAGCAGCAAGTCCGGGTCATGCAGCAGCACGCGGGCCAGCGACAGCCGCTGCTTCATCCCGCGCGAGAGCCCCTCGACCGGGAAGTCGACCTTGTGCGTCAGGTCGGTGAGTTGCAGCACCTCATCGACCAAACCGGGCCGACGACCGCGCGGGATGCGATAGGCTGCGGCGAAGAAGTGGAGGTATTCGCGGGCACTGAGGTCGTCATAGACGCCGAAGAAGTCGGGGACGTAGCCCATCATTTCGCGAACGCGATCGGGGTCTTTGCGGACGCTAATGCCGTTGACGCGGACGGTCCCCTCGAACTGTTTTTGCAGCGTAGCCAAGACGCGGATGGTCGAGGACTTGCCCGCGCCATTGGGGCCAATGAACCCGAACACCTCCCCCTTGGGGATCTCGAACGAGATCCCGCGCACGGCCTCGAACTTGCCGTACTTGACCCGCAAGTCCTTCACCAGCGCCACCGGCGGTGCGGACTCGATCTCGATGCCGGGGTTCTCTGTGTTCTTGTCGATCATGGGGTTCTCGATCAGGTGGCCACCTTCACCAGAAGGTGGGCGATGCGTCTCGACGTTCACGGTACTTACAGACTTCCGAAGGCTTCGCCGGTGTTCGGTCGCGGGTTCCGGCAGCCCACGTTCTGGCGTACGCAGCGCTGGGGCCGTGGGAGAGTCTTCCAGCCTATCAGGGGTTGAGCATGACAGGCTGGAAGCCTATCCCACTACGGAGCCGGGAATCTCCAGCGGTAGATCACCAGTTCCTGGTTCGCCTCGCGGACGGCGACGCACAACACCTCATGCCCCGGAGTCGCGATCACCATGTCCGCCAGCCCCGTGTCGGCACTGGGGCTGATCTGGTGGAACAGGGTGAACAGCCCGGCACTAGACTGGTTCCCGGCGCGACCTGGTAGGAGACTGATTGCCATGAGTTGTTGGCAGGTCATCCATTCTCGTGCGTTCACACCATCCGGTAACTGTCCCACAGCTGCATCCCCGCCCCTCTCGAAAAGAAACACATGTCCGATGACATTGGGGAATGCTTCGCGAATCTTTGCCGCTAACTCCTTCGAGGATTGGGGTGACGAGTGCTTCAGCCCCGGTCCCGGAGTCGGCAGCGTCAGTGGAACCTTCTGGTGACGAGGAAATGTCACGGACCGGTTCAGCTGGGGCTTCCACTGCTCGATTTGCTGGGTGACGGTGGCCTGGGCGGTGGGGTTGCCTTCGATCATGACCAGTTGGGCATCGATGGATTGCGAGGGGTTTTGAGGATACTGTTGTGAATATTGAGACTTGGGAGCTTGGCGAGCCACGGGGGTAAACGCGGCGTTGTCGAGGTTCGTGACCGAGCGGCCTGAGCTGGACCGGAACAGCAACTCGAAGCGCTGCACGCGGCAGATCGTGCCGTCCTCGGCGACATCGCGGAACTCGACCACACTCAGTTCCTGTGATGTGCCCAAGTACCCTTTGGCCGTACCGATCGAGAGCAGCGATACCAGCAGCGTCATCGCCGGGAATGTGAACCACGTCCAGCGGCGGCGCTTAATCTTGCCGAGGATGATGTAGTCCCCGAACCCGATGGCGGCGATGTAGACCAGGATCATCGAAGACAGCAACCAGACCGGGACCGCCTGGACATCGCGCGGCATGAGGGCCTCAATCATCTCGCCGGGGCGGGTGCTGCGAGCGTTTTCCAGAATCCGTCCCCACCGGGTCAGAATCTCATCCTTCGCAAAAGTGTACATCGGATCTCCGGGCAGGATGGAGCCCGCACCCGTATAGTTCGCATACTGATTCCATTGGGTCACCGGTTCAGATCGCGCCGGAGCCAATGAGAGTTCTCCGCTCTGTGCCAGCGAGTCGCGATGCTCCTGTCGCAGCCGCCACAGGAATCCCAAGGCCGCCTGACGATCGGCCTCGGTCGCCTCGGCCCAGGACCGCTCCGTCGTCAGCCACACCTGTCCGAAGCCGTACTCGATCGGAGCTGCCACACCGCCCGCGATCACCGGGATCAGCGTGGTCCCTTCTACGAGATCGTCGAGGACATCCGGGTTCTTCGCGATCAGGCGATCAAGGAATGCCTGCTGCTCGGTCGACAGATCCTCCGGGCCGATTTGCAGGTACAGTGAACCGCCCCCCTTGACCCAGGCCTCGAGCGCCTGAATCTGCGCCCCGACCAGTTCCGTCAAGCCGGCGGCCTCGACCACTACGATGTCATGCGCCAGATGCTTGAGCGGGTCCCGCGGCAGATCGGCTCCCCGGATGCGGGGCGTGATCGTCAGCATCGGCGCGAATGTCGAGTTGCTCGAATGCTTGGGGCACCACCGCTCCAGCATCAGCCACGCGAAGTCATCCGCAGACTCTTCACGATCCCCCCGCACGATCGGCACCACGAACGAACGACGGCTCGGAACAATCAACAGCCCGGTATCCGTATACAGGGTGCCAGTCTTCTCGCGAAAGAAGCAGGTGATCCCCAGAGATGTCTGCAACGGATGCGACTGGATCGGGAGCAAGTACTCGACCTCCTGCCGCCCCGGCGAATAGACGAGGTCGGGGATGCGAACGACCGCGATCGTGCCCCCAATGCTGTCGCTGACTTGGATCTCCAGATCCCCCTCCAAGATTCCGGTCGACGAGCACGTCACCTTCAACCGTAGCGGAACCGGTGCCCCGGCCCGCATCGCCCAAGCGGCCTGATCGACCTCGAACTTGATCGGAGCGCTCGACCGGTCTTGGGAAAACGCCTGCACCCCTCCGCCGAGTAATACCCAGCAGGCGGCGAGCATCGGGAGATACCAAAACTTCCGGCACAGCGGCTCGCTGGATGGCATACTCGCATCTCCGGAATGGGGAGTGGTGAGGGGGGAGGGGCGTTGCCACAGTCTGCATACCCAGGGGGACATCCGTCAATTGCCTCCCGCAGAGCGATATCGCCGAGGGATCAATGATTCGACAAGAACTCCGTCGTGTTCAGCAGCGTCCAGAACAGATCGGCCAGTGGGCGGGCGGGGACATCGGTGGCCTCGTGGTCTTTGAGGTACGCCAGGAACCGCGTCTGCTCCGTGTCGCTGGGGAACCGGCTGAGGGTGGTCAGGAACAGGGCCTCGATGCGTTGTTCGGGGGTGAAGAACGGAGCCTCGGCGATGGCGATGAGGGTGCCGTTCTTGTCGTTTCTGGTCCGCAGGAGTTCCTGCACGCTGGTGGCGTCCGACGCGAACGACCCGTTCATGAGGGCCAGGGCTTGCAGGATCGTACTCTGACGCTCGATGCCGGTGTCGGTCTCGAACGTTTCCAGGAACTCCTGCCGGGCTTGATCCTGGTTGAAATTCAAGGTCTGCTCCGGGTCAAACGGTTGCAGATAGCCGGTCGCCTGGGCCAGCGAGTCGAAGATCTGCTCAGCGGTCAGTCCCCGCACCGGCATACGGGCAAACTGGCGGAGGTTGTCCTGGCTCTCGTGCGTGCGGATCGAGGTGAGCTGGTACGCCTGGGTCGCCGTGATAGTGCGGATCAGGAACTTGAAGTCGTACTCGTGGGCGATGAATTCTTGGGCGAGCAGGTTCAGCACCTCGGGATGGCTCGGCGGGTTGTTCATGCCGAAGTCATCGACCGGATCGACGATGCCGACGCCAAAGTGGTGCGCCCAGACGCGGTTCACAGCCGCCTTGGCGAAGTAGGGATTGTCCTTGGAGATGACCCACTGCGCGAGGTTGGCGCGGCTGTCGGTGATCTTCGACCAGTCGGGCTCAGCACCGCCGAGGAAGCGGGCCGGAACCACGATGTCGGTGTCCGGGATCTGGATGGACCGCTTGTCGCCCGTCACGGCCTTGACCACGGACTCGACGACCGTGGCGGGTGCTTGCATCACAGCCGTGTCCTTGAAAAACGCGGCGTAGCTCCAGAACTCTTCGCGTTTCCACTTGTCGAACGGGTGGTGGTGACACTGGGCACATTCAATCCGCACGCCCAGGAACATGCGGGCACTGGCCCCGGCAATCTCCTCCGGCTTGCCTTGTTTGGCCCGATAGAAGGCCAGCGGGCTGGGCTGATTCGGCCGCTGAAAGTTGTTCATTGCCTCGCCATCGAGAGGCAGCGTCAACAGTTCCTCGGCGATCTGGGCGAAGTTACGGTTCTCGGCCAGTCGCGACCGCAGCCACGCTTCAAACCCCGGCAGGAAGAACCGAATCGTCTCGTCGCTCGTCGCCTCGGGCAGCATGATGGCCCGCCAGACATTGGTGTAGTTCACGATGTAAGTCGGAGATTCCAACAGCTTGGTGACTAGCTTGGCCCGCTTGTCGGGAGCTGGATCGGCCAGGAAGTCGCGGACTTCCGACGCCGGTGGAATCCGACCACACAAGTCGAGAGACACCCTCCGACAGAACTCCGCATCATCCGAAGCCGCCGCCGGTGTGATCTTATCCGCCGCCCACCGCTCAGAGACGAGAGCGTCGATCTTTGCCGCAACCTCTGCGGGAGTTGAGGGAGTTTGAGCCTGAATGGCCACCGGCCAAATTGCCAGAGTGATGGCGAACGCGCACGCAGACAGTGTTTTCAACATCATGGCTGCCCCCGAGGACGATTGCTGTTCGGACAGCACTCGCTACGTCCGTCCGGCCTCGGGTGTTGACCGAAAAAATCCGGAGATCTACCGAATGCCTCTGTCCCCAGAATACCTACAGATCCCGCCGGTTTCTAGGCGTTTCGTCAGAAGATGTGCGTGGAGTGCCACGTCAACGCGAGGATTGGGGGTTGAGTCCGGCCCGCCCGGGAGGGCGAAGCTCCTGCTGAGCCGCGAGCTAGGGGACGCGTCGACTCGCGTGAGCAGGTCGGCAGGAGCCTCGCCCTCCCGAGGGAGGCTGACCCCCATAATCAAGCCTTGACGGTGTCCTAGGAGTTTGTCCAAGAATTGCACAGTGACCCTCGTTGGCGGGGTGTGGCGGGGTGTGGTCGGGAGGTCGTTGGCGACCTCGGCGCGCTCCGGGGGCTGGGCGCGGTCAGTGACGGTGGGTGGTGAACCTCCAAATCTTGAGTCAGCTGTGGGTCAGGCAGATCAGTTGCCATTCGGCG